>NZ_JBGLYU010000076.1:0-14062 GCF_047304235.1 Variovorax sp. Varisp36 | reverse complement strand
CGCTGGCCGCGCTGTACAATCCCCCGGGCGGGGGGTTGTACAACCCCACTACACGGCGGGTAATCATTACGGAAGAGGGTTTGGCGTATCGCGATCACGCGATGGCCATTCGCATGGCCATTGCCGAATCAGAGCAAGCAATGAGCAGGGCCCAGGCCGAACCGACGGGGAGTCTCACCCTGACGGCCTCCGTCAGTTTCGGCGAACTGCACGTTGCCCCGCTCGTTGCAAGCTACTTGAAGCTTCATCCGCGCGTGGACATGCAGTTGCTTCTGCTGGACCGTGTCGTCAATCTCATCGAAGAAGGCGTCGACTTGGCAGTTCGTATTGCGCCACTGATCGACTCTTCGCTCGTTGCACGCCATATCACGGATGTGCGGCAGGTCGTTGCTGCGAGCCCTTCGCTGCTCGCCGCTCAGGGCACCCCAGACAATCCAAGAGATTTGGCCGGCCGGTGTTGCATCTTTTTCGGCGGCTTCGGCGATGCAGCAGTTTGGGACTTCGTGGTGAACGGGCGGCCCATGCGGGTGAAGGTCGGGGGGCGAATGACATGCAACACCGTGGGCGCCAACTTGGCTTCCTGTATTGCGGGTCAGGGATTCGGGCGCTTCTTGCACTATCAGGTGCAAGAAGCTTTCGAGCGCGGCCAACTCGTTCCGGTGCTTCAAGACCACGAGCCACCAACGCGGCCCCTCTCCTTGGTCTATCCGCGCAACCGTCATGGTTTGCCACGAATGTCAACCATGGTGGAACATCTCTATTCAGGACTTCGCGAACGTCTAGGGTATCCAAGAAATGGGCGTCATCAGCCGTCGTGCGTTGCGAAAGTCAGCTGACCTAAACAGGACACCGTTCGCATGAGCACGCGGCGCGCCTCTCTTACGGGGCCGAGGCATCATGCGATCACCGCTGATGCCGCGCGGCCTGAGTAGCCAAAGCCACCCGCCTCATGAGGCGGAGTTTTCTGTCTCCTGGGGCTACTCAGAGTTACTGGAGATTGGAATGCTCACATCCGAAACCTCGCGGACTACCGCCGCTTCTTCCTTGCCAGGGGTCCTCCATCCGGTCGTTCAACCTGGCCGCCGCTGTCGTTTGGGATAGCGAGTGAGTGCTGGGGTCCCCGCGTTTCTGACAGTGATCTCTAGTTTGACCAGAACTTGCAGCATCGACCGCGGCCATATGCAGCCATCACGTGGTTGAGTTTGGCCGAGGCCTCCCGGGATGTTGGCGCGACGTGTCAGGTAAGCTGTAGCCGGGAAACTTGATAGCAAGCCCTACGTCCGACACATAAGGACGGATACTTGGCAAGAATTTGTGTTCGATGTTGGGAGAAGCATGGCGCGCATCCGTCGGCTTGAAATCCGCAATTTTCGCTCGATCAAGACACTCGATTGGGCTCCCTCTGCAGGCATCAACTGCCTTATCGGCCCCGGTGACGGTGGCAAGTCGACCATTCTGGACGCTATCGACCTATGCCTAGGCGCGCGGCGCAACGTGGGAATCGCCGACACGGACTTCTATGGGCTTGTCGTCACGGAGCCCATCCTCATCGCTGTGACCCTGGGGGGCCTATCTGACGAGCTGTTGAGTCTGGAGACCTACGGCGAGTTTCTGCGGGGGCACGACGCAGCGACAGGGCATATCGAGCCCGAACCCAGAGCTGACATCGAGACGGCGTTGACGCTACGCCTGGAGGTTGGCGCAGACCTGGAACCGGCGTGGATGCTGTACTCAGATAGAGCACAAGAGCAGGGGCTGGAGCGTGGCCTCGCCTGGAAGCATCGCGCCGCGCTGGCCCCCGCGCGCATCGGCAATTACGGCAGCAGTCATTTGTCTTGGAGCCGGAGCTCCGTGCTCAACAGATTGACTGACGAGCGTCCCGATCTGGGTGCCGAGTTAGCTCGTGCAGCGCGGGACGCGAGGACAGGGTTCGGCAACCAGGCCAGTGTTCAATTGGCAGAAACCCTTCAGGTCGTGACGCGTACCGCCACGGCGCTGGGTGTGCCGGTGGGCCAAGCCCAGGCCATGCTGGACGCGCATGCGGTCTCTATCGGCGATGGTGCGATCGCGCTGCACAGCCAGACCGGCATCCCGCTGCGCTCACTGGGGACGGGATCCGCGCGCCTGCTCGTGGCCGGCCTGCAGCGCGAGGCCGCTCAGGCGGCCACTATTGCGCTTGTGGACGAGGTCGAATTTGGCCTGGAGCCCCACCGGCTTAAGCGCCTGCTGGATTCCTTGGGAGCCAAGGACGCGAACCTGCCCCTTCAGGTGTTCATGACAACGCACTCGCCCGTTGCGGTGCGCGAGCTCTCCGGAAACCAGCTGTTCATCGTCAGGTGCGAAGGCGATCGCCATGTGGTCCGCCCCGCAGGCGTGACCGATGAGGTGCAAAGCATCCTGCGCACGGATCCGGAAGCCTTTCTGGCGAAATCCATCCTGGTCTGCGAAGGGGCCAGCGAGATCGGACTCGCGCGAGGGCTCGACCAGTTTGGCGCGGAGGACAACAATCACACGTCCTTCTTCTCCCTCGGCGGTGCGTACGTCAACGCGGGCGGCAGCACGCCGGACCTGTGCCTGCAGAAGGCGCTTGTCTTGCGCCGGTTGGGCTACAACGTGACTGCGTTTATCGATGCGGACAAGGCGCCCGGGCCCGCGCTTCTTGCGACGCTTGCCGCCGAGGGCGTTGGCCTGCTCACTTGGCGAGCAGGCCGCGCGTTGGAGGACGAACTGTTCATGTGCATGACGGACGCAGTAATCGATGCTCTGCTGCACTACGCAATCGAACGTATCGGCCGTGACGACGTGGCCGAGCACATTCGGTCCAAGTCCGAAGGCCAGTGGACTCTCGAAGCCATTGAGGCTGAAAGAGCAGCGCAGGGCATCTATCCGGCGGCGACACGTGAGCTCTTGGGCCGTGCAGCTCGGGTCAGCAAGAACGGCTGGTTCAAGTCCGTATCTGCCTATCAGCATGTCGGCCGCAGGATCGTCGGACCACATCTGCGGAACGCGGAACCAGGATTCGTCGATGTGATGAATCGGCTGTGGGCATGGACCCATGCCGCCTGAACTCGACCTGCTTGCAGTCGCTCGCGGGTCGGTCACTGCGCCGGCGGGTTGCGGTAAGACGCAGCTCATCGCCGATACACTGGCCGCTCACACGGGCAGCAAGCCCATCTTGGTCTTGACCCACACCAATGCCGGTGTCGCGGCATTGCGGGCTCGCATGGCAAGGGCGGCTATCCTCAGCTCGACCTACCGAATCTCGACGATCGACGGGTTCGCGATGAGGCTTGCAGGGAAGTTTCCGCTGCGCAGTGGCCTTCCTGCTCAAGCGCTGGAACTTGCCAATCCGGGCCAAGACTATCCCGCAATTCGAGAAGCAGCGGCCAACCTGCTGCAGGCCGGACACATCAACGCGCCACTGCGGGCCACGTATGCAAGGCTCCTGGTCGACGAATACCAGGACTGCAATGCAGCGCAACACCGACTGGTAGCCTGGGCTGCGGAAATCCTGCCAACGTGCGTGCTCGGCGACCCCATGCAGGCGATTTTTGGGTTCGGTGGCAATCGCTTGGTCAACTGGCAAGCCGATGTCGAGACGCAGTTTCCTTCGGTCGGCATGCTGCAGACTCCTTGGCGGTGGCGGCAGGCTGGGGCCGAGGAACTGGGGCAATGGCTGCTGAACACGCGCACGTTGCTTCAAGCCGACCAGTCTGTGGAACTGCGGGGAGCGCCAGCTGCAGTCCAATGGGTGCAATTGGACGCGGCGACGGCCGAAGAGCAGCGCCGGGCCGCAGCGAGGACGCGCGGGCATAACGCGCAGGACAGCGTGCTCATCATCGGCGACGCGATGAATGTCCGCGGGCGCTACCAGTTGACCAGCCAGACACCCGGTGCGACGGTTGTCGAGCGCGTCGACCTTGTCGAGTTCGTCCAATTCGCACGAACATTTGACCCCGCGGGCGCCAATCCGCTGGAACAAGTAGTCGAGTTCGCCGCGAGCCTAATGACCGGCGTCGGTGCAGCTGCGCTACTGCAACGTGTGCAGGTTCTCCTGCATGGAAGGCCTCGCAATCCCCCGACGCCCATCGAAGCTGCAGCTGTTGCATTCGCGCGAGATCCCAGCATTGCTGGGGCCTCTCGCCTGTTGCAGGCGTTCACCCGACAGCCCGGGACGCATGTTTACCGTCCCGAAGTTCTGCGCTGCTGTCAGGCTGCGATGCATGTAGCCGCTCCTGGCACTTGCTCCTTGTACGCTGCAGCACTCCAAGCGCGCGAGCGTCAGCGTCACATGAGCCGGCCGGTTGCGCGACGGGCCGTCGGTAGCACACTCTTGCTCAAAGGACTCGAGGCGGATGTGGCGGTCGTGCTCGAGCCGCAGGCCATGACTGCCCAACACCTCTATGTTGCGCTGACTCGAGGTGCGCGCCAGGTTGTTGTGTGCTCATCCACCAGCACACTGACGCCGCGCGCGGCCGGTTGATATCGTGACACCAACTTGTTGCGTGGACGCATGGACAGCGGGGCGCTACAGGGCAAAGTTGAACGCCTGCTTTCGGCTCACGATTTGAGTAGGCTGTAGAACCGCTGTGGTCGTCATGTGTTGAATTCCACCGATCTCTGACCCGAGGTCAATTTTCGGTGGCAATCAACAAGGGGGGCCACCCTCTCGTGAAGGATGCGCTGTCTCGATGGCTTGCCAGGGGAGGTGCGCGCCGTCTGGGCGGCTCGGTCCGGCTTGTCGAATCAAGTCGCTCGCCCGTTCGTGCAGTCCACGATCCATGATTGAACCGCGCTCTCTGACCATGCCGCGGTGCGCTGTCCGGTTTTCACCGATCGCGGGAAGGTGCCCCTGCGCATTTGTTCGTAGATGGCTGACCTGCGCAGGCCGGTGAGGCGCTCGACTTCAGGCAGTCTCAGAAGCCTGTCGGGGAAGCGCCTGATTGTCTGGGGCGGCCGCATCGTTGAGTCGGAGCAGAGGAGCGTGAGCGCCTCCTGCAGCAGACGAGCCGCCTGCAGGGCTCGTTGAGTGATGGGGTCGGCGGCGACGAACGCGCTCGATTCATGGTTGGTTTGGGCTCGCATGGGCTTTGCCTTTCGGTTCTTCCGCAGCGTGTCTAATGCCGTTGCGGGACGTCCGTAGGTTGCCAGGGTTGTCTGTTGAGACCGACTCGCTTTAGCGATGCGAGGCGTACCGGAGCGGAGGAGTGCGAATCGAAAAGGGCGTTCAGCACATGGTAAATATCGTGCCCTCTGACCAATGTGGGTGTTGGGCCGATACCTTCAATTTCCTTCCTTCTTCCTTTGCAGCAGAAATGCCTTGCGCTCGGCTCGTGCTTCGGCGACTTGCTTCAGTTCGGCATAGGACTTTGCGTGGAGAACCGCTCCGCTGGGGTTCTTCACGTTCGGGTTCACGACCACGGCGAAGTAGGTGGGCGGCGATTTGGTTCCTGCATCGCGGAAAATCTGTACCCGCATGCCGCTGTGCACATACTCTTCGACGACCTGATCATGGTCCGAGGGTTCCGAGTGCGGAATCTGTGCCTTCACATGACGCGCTCCATCTTCCCCAGCGATCGGGTAGACGGTCAGCTCCAAAACCCGGGCATTCAAGCCCACCTGAATTGCCGATCGCAGTGCGGCCTTGGTTGCGTCAGCACCCTGATCCGCGAGCGGCTTCATTTCGATGAGAACGTGTGCAAGGATTCGGCGGTTTTCGGCCATGTCGGGTTCCGATCGTTTCTGCGAAGGTTGGTGATGTGGTCTGGGGCGGCGCCTCACGCCGGCCACCAAAGCGGCCGTTCCGGCTGCGCCGCTTCGGCACGCAATGCGTCGGCCAGTTCATGCAGCGGGTCCTTGAGGCTGCTTCGCACGAGTGCGATCCATATGCGCAATGCGTCATCCTCGGGTTGATCACGGGCGATCCCCTCCAGGCGTGACAGCACGTCCAGAGCACTGTGATAGGTCGCCAGGGACTGGCCGACCGCGACGGCGCGAGGCAGCTGATTCGCCCGCGCTTCCCGGCGCTGCGCATGCGCCTGCTCTGCGGCCATCGCGATGTCGTGTGCCCGGGCTGCTTCCCGCTCCTGCTGTCGTCGGATGGCGGCTTCTTCGGCCAGCAGCTTGGACCTGAGTGCTTCGGCTTCCGGGAATGCGATCAGGGCGCGCGTGATCTCCGGGAGTTGCTGCTCCAGCTGTTCGCGGCTGCCTGTCCACTGGCGGGCGATGACGTGCCAGTCTCTCTCCAGCTTCAGCTTGTAGCTGTCGAGGGGCTTGTACTCATCTCGATGAAAGAGGAAATCCTGGCGCTTGGGTTGCGCAATCTTCTCCACCTGTTCGGAGAAGTTCAGCCTGATGGCGCCGCCCGCGCGCCGGATCTCAACCGTGTTCGATGCGTCTCCCCGGCCAGCGATGACCTGGCAGCCTCCGGCGATCAGTCCCCGGATGAGCGCTTCGTGGAAACGCAGAATCCAGTCGATGTGGGCCAGGGTCGCGGTGATGCGCAGGCAACCGCTGCCGGCGACGTACCGGCCCGAAGACATCTTGTGGCTCGACATGCCGCCGAAGAAGGGCTTGCGCAGTCGCCTGGCTTCTTCCGCCTGCACCGCCAACTTCGCCTCATCGCGCTCGATGGACTGGAAGAAGCGAGCGGTCTTCGCCACCAGCGGGTGGCAATGGTCGAGTGAGGGCGGTACCTCGATGGGCTGCAGCACAATGGCGTCCCTGGCCCGGGAAAACGCTTGCTGGACCTGCTGAATCCTCATGGCGTCGGAGGAGCGGGCCGCCGTGGTGTCTTTCTCCGGCAGGTGGATTTCGTGATCGACGTCGGAAGGCGGCAGCGGGGCCTGCACACAGATCTTGCCGGCCGCGAGACGGGTCCAATAGCCAACTGGTGGAACAGGGATGTTGTATCGGCGGCAGAGCTTGGAGAGTCCGACATCGGACAGGCCGAGATTCGGCCCCAGATGGCGAAGCGGTGTCTGCCAGACCAAGGCATACAGTTCGGATCGTTTCACGCACATCTCCATCGTCAGACAAAACGAAGGCTCCCGGCCAAACCGATGAGCGTCGCCGAGCCGTCGCCGGCGGGTGGGCTGTTGACGCAGACGCTCAAGAGCACACTGGCGCTGGCGGAGCTGCCGGCGCTTGATCACCCGACCATGGCCGGGGCCGAAGATCCTGTTGTTTGCGGAACTCGGGCTGCCCTTATTCGCGAAGTCCCCACTCTCCGGCGGGACGCACGGCCAGTTTCGGCTTCGACCTTCGCGTGGCGAACGGCATAGTCGAGCAGGTCTACCACCTGCTGGGGTCGCTCACGCCGGCCATGGGCGTGGAAGGCCACGAGGTAGAAACAGGCCGCCAATATCAATGGCATCCACAGGTACATGTTGCTGTCGTACTTGAGCAATGTCGACGCCGCCATGGCTGACGCCGTCAATGCGGGGAACAGGCCGAGCTTTCGCAAGTCGCCTGTGAGCAGGCCGACCCGCCCATCGAAGATGTCCCATCGGTGGCGGTACTGCAGCAGCGCATATTCCAGCGTCGCCTTGTCGTAGCTGCCGAACTGGGTCAGGAAGTCTGCATCGGCCTGAATGTCGAGCTTGATGCGCGCGAGCAGCCCGGGAAACCGTTGCCTGCGATGACGCCAGAGCAGATGCCCCACATTGAAGGTGGCGGTCAGCAGATAAGCCAGTCCAAACAGGAGCATGACGGTATAGAGCGGGGAGACGCTGGCAGCGAGCTTTTGCGAGGGCCATGCGTGCCGCCCCCATGCGGCACTCAGCAGTAGTGCCATGGTGGCCAAGTAGCCGCAGAGGATCGCCTTTTCCAGGCGACGCATTTGCGCAGAGGGCTGAAACGCGCTGTCTTCGCGCTGAACCAGCGTCATTTCCTGCAGCAACGAGAACAGTGGATCGAGAGAGTCGGGCTTGAGCATCGATTTTGAGTGGGCGAATCAGTTCGTCGAAATATCCGGCGAATGTCATTCTGGCTGACGCAGGGCGTCTCCGGCCGTGGCGGTGATGGCCGGCCGCGCTGTCGTGCTTGCGCATCGAGCCACCCCTGGCGTCTCGCCCCTCTGGGCTTCCATCGTTCCCTCGCGCCGCTCGGCTGACGCCTTCGGCCCGGTTCGCTGATCCGGGCCTGCGCGCTTCGCTTGCGTGGTGTCGGCGACGAAGGCGGCCATTGCCTGTCCAGCCATCTTTCCTTCCCTCATCACCTTGTCCGCGACCGTAGCGCGCGCCGGGTCGCCGTCAAGGCGCGCCAGGCCGTGTCCTCGCCTTCGGCTGCGGGCCGCACCACCCTTGGCGCTTCTTCCTTGACGGCGACCCGGCACGCGCTCCTGTGGCCGCGGGCGATGAACTCAGGAAAGACGGTGGCAACGAGGCCTACCGGGTTCTTCGTGCCGACCCCACCGGAAGACCCGAAGAGGGCTCCGAATCTAGGAATCCGGTGAGGCTGTTTTCAACAGCCAACTTCGTCAGGAGAAAGACCATGCAACTTGCATCCCGTTTCGCGAACCACTCGCCGGTGCTGCGCTCGGAAAATCCCTTGTCGGATGCCCGATCGAGCTTGCCAAGGAGACCGGCAAGGCCTGGATTGGAGCCAGCGGACGCGACCGCGCTTCCACTACGTTGTCGAGATGAAGCCCGAGCCCGGCTGGGGTCTCGAACTGTTGCGCTGGTACGACCGGGGGCACCTGCCCGCGCTGGCTGCGGCGCGGGGCTGCATACGCGCCCAGCGCTTCTGGAACAACGATGACGAGCTGGAGCGATCGCGTGCGGCCTTATTTCATGAAGCCCGTGCGCACCATGTTTGCGCTGGTGGCCTCCGCAGGGCCGTAGCTACGGCGCGGCGGATCAATCCAGCGCGAACTGGCGCTGTTCCTTCGGCGCAATGCCGGCCTGACGCACGACTTCGCGCCAGCGCGCCAGGTCCGACTTCATCCGCAGCGCGAGTGCGTCGGGGCTGCCGGGCTCGACCAGCGCGCCTTGGCTCTCGAAGCGCCGGACGACGTCCGGATCGGCCAGCACCTCGTTCAGCGCCTGATTGAGGTGCGAGACGACCGCGGCGGGCGTGCCCGCCGGCGCAAACAGTCCATACCATTGGACGACATCCACCCCAGTGACACCCAGCTCCGAAAGTGTCGGCACGTCCGGCAGGGCGGCGAGGCGTTTCGAGCCCGCCACGGCCAGGGCCCACAACTGGGCTGCGCGGATGAACGGATAGGCCGTGAACAGGCTCGGGAACATGATCTGCGAGCGGCCCTGCACCGTCTCCGCGATCGCAGGCGCGGCACCCTCGCAGGTCGTGCTGGCCATCGAAGTGCCGCTGCTGAGCTGAAAGAGCTCGGCCGCGAAATGCGGCGGCGTGCCGTCGCCGGCGGAGGCGTAGCTCAGGCTGCGGGGTGTCGTCTTCAGCCGCTCGATCAGTTGCTGCACTTGCGGTATGCCCGCGTCCGGATGGGCGACCATCAGGGTCGAGGAAGAGCCCACGAGCCCTACCGGCTCGAAATCGGCGGCCGGATCGTAGGCCAGCTTCTGCAGCGCGGGGTTCATCGCGTGGGTGCCGACATAGCCGAACATCAGCGTGTGGCCGTCCGGCGTTGCCCTGGCCACGTACTCGCTCGCGATGGCACCGTTGGCTCCGGCGCGGTTGTCGACCAGGATTGTTGATTTCCATCCAGAAGTGACCCAGTTGACGGTGTGATTTCCATCTAAAACTGACCCACGTAGTAACCCTAACCTGCTGCTTTTAGCGGCAGGAGCACAGGAGTGATTGACGTGGCGACACTGAGTGTCATCAGACGTTGGGCATTGCGTGAGCAACTGCCCATCCGAGAGATAGCCCGGCGCACGGGCTTGTCTCGCAACACCATCCGCAAGTACCTTCGCGAGGGCGAGGCGGCGCCCAGCTACGCGAAGCGCATCAGCCCGAGCAAGCTCGACGCCTTCGCCGAGAAGCTCAGCGGCTGGCTCAAGAGCGAAGTCTCCAAGCCTCGCAAGCAGCGCCGCACGCTCAAGCAGATGCACGCCGATCTGGCGGCGCTGGGCTACGAGGGGTCGTACAACCGCGTGGCCGCATTCGCACGCGCGTGGCACGCGCAACGTCACGCGGTCCAGCAGACCACCGGGCGCGGCACCTTCGTGCCCCTGGCCTTCAGCCCCGGCGAGGCATTCCAGTTCGACTGGAGCGAGGACTGGGCGGTCATCGCCGGCGAGCGCACCAAGCTGCAGGTGGCGCACTTCAAGCTCAGCCACAGCCGCGCGTTCATCGTGCGCGCCTACCTGCTGCAGACCCACGAGATGCTGTTCGATGCACACAACCGGGCCTTCGAGGTGCTCGGCGGCGTGCCGCGACGGGGCATCTACGACAACATGAAGACGGCCGTGGACAAGGTGCGCCGCGGCAAGGAGCGCGATGTCAACGCGCGCTTCAGCGCCATGGTCAGCCACTACCTGTTCGAGGCCGAGTTCTGTAACCCGGCCTCGGGCTGGGAGAAGGGCCAGGTGGAGAAGAACGTGCGCGACGCCCGCCACCGACTGTGGCAGCCCGTGCCGGCGTTCGCCACGCTGGCGCTGCTCAACGACTGGCTGGAGAGTCGCTGCAAGGCGCTGTGGGGGGAGATCGTCCACGGCAAGCTGCCCGGCACGGTGGCGGATGTATGGGCGCAGGAGCGGCCCTTGCTCATGCCTGTGCCACGGCCCTTCGACGGCTTCGTGGAACACACCAAACGCGTCTCTCCGACCTGCCTGGTGCACTTCGAGCGCAACCGCTACAGCGTACCGGCCTCGTATGCGAACCGCCCTGTAAGCCTGCGGGTGTACGCTGCCCGGCTGGTCGTCGCGGCCGAGGGGCAGGTGATCTGTGAGCACGAGCGGGTGTTCGAGCCGGGGCATCGCCACGGTGGTCATACCGTCTACGACTGGCGCCACTACCTGGCGGTAGTGCAGCGCAAGCCGGGGGCGCTGAGGAACGGCGCGCCCTTCAGCGACCTTCCGCAGGGCTTCCGTCGCCTGCAGGCGGTGCTGCTGAAGCAGCCAGGCGGGGACCGCGAGATGGTGGAGATCCTGGCGCTGGTGTTGCACCATGACGAGCAGGCGGTGCTGACCGCAGTCGAGCTGTCCCTGGAAGCTGGCGTGGCCAGCAAGACCCATGTGCTGAACGTGCTGCACCGGTTGCTGGACGCCAAGCCCGTGGCGCCTGCGCCGGTCACGGCGCCACAGGCGCTGCGCCTTGTGACCGAGCCGAAGGCCGACGTGCGGCGCTACGACACCCTCAGAGGCCGCGCAAGCGCTGCCAACACGATGATCACCCGGGAGGTGCGCCATGCGACATGATCCAGCGAGCGGGGCCATCGTGATCATGCTGCGCGAGCTCAAGATGCACGGCATGGCGCAGGCCGTGGCGGAGCTGGCCGAACAGGGATCGCCCGCCTTCGAGGCGGCCCAACCGATGCTCTCGCAATTGCTCAAGGCGGAGATGGCTGAGCGGGAGGTGCGTACGGTGGCCTATCAATTGAAGCTCGCGCGCTTACCCGTCTACCGCGACCTCGCAGGCTTCGACTTCGCCCACAGCGAGGTCAATGAAGCCCTGGTGCGCCAGTTGCATCGGTGTGAATTCATGGACGATGCACAGAACGTGGTCCTCGTGGGAGGACCGGGCACAGGCAAGTCCCACCTTGCTACGGCCTTGGGCGTGCAAGCCATCGAGCATCACCGTTGCCGCATACGCTTCTTCTCTACGGTCGATCTGGTCAACGCGCTGGAGCGGGAGAAGGCCAGTGACAATTCCGGGCGCATCGCGCACAGGCTGATGCATATGGACATGGTGGTGCTCGATGAATTGGGCTACCTGCCGTTCAGTGCTTCAGGTGGTGCGCTGCTGTTCCATTTACTGTCCAAACTCTACGAGCGCACGAGCGTGGTGATCACCACGAACCTGAGCTTCAGCGAGTGGGCCAGTGTGTTCGGCGATGCGAAGATGACCACTGCATTGCTGGATCGGCTTACGCATCGCTGCCATATCCTGGAAACTGGAAACGACAGCTTCCGGTTCAAGCACAGCACGGCGCAATCCGTTCAGCAAGTCCAACCCAAGAAGGAGAAAACCAAGAACTTATCCACATCGTGAGCCACCAGGCTCACAAAGAGGGTGGGTCAATATTCGATGGAAATGCCGGGTCAGGATTCCATGGAAATCAACAGACCAGGATCTCCTGGCCGAGCAGCGGCCCGAGCTTCGCCGCGATGATGCGGGCCATCGTGTCGTTGCCGCCGCCTGCGCGCGTGGGCACGATGATCGTCAGCGCCTTGCGCGGGAACCGGGAAGTGCTCGCGGCCTGCGCCTGCGGCCGCGAGAACACGTAGTCGGGCAGGTACATCTCGCCCTGCATGATCTTGCGCGCCGTGCGCAGGAGCGCGGCGCGATCCACCGCGGCGGTGTCGCCGGTGCCCTTGAGCTCGACCTCGATGTCGATCTGCCCCGCCGGATGCAGCACGACCAGCCTGTGGGTTCCGGCGGCGCGCGCGACGCCGCTGGCGACCGTTCCCGGCAGCGCGAAGGCGCTCGCCACGCCGATTGCGCCCGTCACCGCATGCGAGGCGTGGCACTTGCGCGGCGTGAAGTAGCGCGAGGTGATGCTGTCGTCCGTATCGCCCGCGCTCACGAGCACCGGCTTTGGCACGACGCTGTCAGACACGTCGCCCAGGCCCATCCTGCGGCCCGCCTCCAGTCGCAGCGTCTCGAGGCGCTCGAGCAGTCCGATGTTGGCGTCGAGCGCGGCGGGCTTCTCGCGCCCGGTGAGGCCCAGGTCGCTGGCGCGCACGATCATCAACGGCATGGCGGCGTCGATGCAGGTCACCTCCACGCCGTCGATCGTGTCGATGCGCCTGCCGGTCGGGAAGACCTGGCCCGTGACCGCGCCCCAGGCGTCCAGAAAGTTCAGCAGGATCGGCGCCGCCGTGCCCGCCACCCCGTCGATGCGCGCATCGCCTTCGTACGTCACGCGACCGCCAGGGGTGTGCACCGTCACGTCGATGCGCGAGCCGGTGTTGACGTTGTGCACGCGAACGAGGGTGGTGCCGTTCCTGGCCGGCACCAGGCCCTGCTCGATCGCGAAAGGCGCGACGCCCGATAGCATGTTGCCGCAGTTCGGCCGCGTGTCCACTGAGCGATGCCCGACGCCCACCTGCGCGAACAGGTAGTCGACGTCGCACTCAGGCCGCGACGAACGCGAGACGATGGCCACCTTGCTGTTCAGGGTGCTTCCGCCGCCCACGCCGTCGAGCTGGAGCGGGTCGGAGGCGCCTATCGCGCCGATGAGCGCCTGGTCGCGCGCCTCGTCGCCGTCCGGCAGCCATTCGCGCAGGAAGAACGGCCCGCGCGAGGTGCCGGCGCGCATCAGCACGCAGGGAATCGATCTGTTCATGTTCAGTCCGCGCTCAATCCGCGCTGATCCTGGCGGCCTGGACCACCTTCTTCCACTTGACCTGCTCCTGCGCCACGTAGGCGCGCATCTGCTCGGGGGTCATGGTCGAGACCTCGGCGCCGTGATCCTCCAGCCGCTTGATCACGCTCTTGTCCGCGAGCACTTCGTTGAGCACCTTGTTGAGCTGCGCGACGATGGGTGCGGGCGTTTTCGCCGGCGCGAAGATGCCGTACCACTGCGAGACGTCGACATCCGCGATGCCCTGCTCCTGCAGCGTGGGAACGTCGGGCATGAGCGCTGAGCGCTTCGTGCCGGCCACGCCCAGGGCCTTGAGCTTGCCGGCCTTGACGTAGGGCACCGCCGTGAAGAGGCTCGGGAACATCACCTGGGTCTGTCCGGCGAGGGTGTCGGTGATGGCCGGTGCCGAGCCCTTGTAGGGCACGTGCAGCATGCTGGTGCCGGTCGAGAGCTTGAACATCTCGGCCGCGAAGTGCGGCGCGGTGCCGTTGCCGGCCGAGGCGTAGCTCGTCTTGTCCGGCGCGGTCTTGAGCAGGGCCACGAGTTCCTTCGCGCTGGCCGCCTTGACCGAGGGGTTGACCACCATCACCGTGGCCGATGAGCCCAGCATGCCGA
>NZ_JBGLYU010000075.1:0-16300 GCF_047304235.1 Variovorax sp. Varisp36 | reverse complement strand
GGGATGGGGGCCAAACTGGCCCTATGTGTGGGCTAAACCCCCCCGCCCCGGCGCTCACCGGGCGCGCCCCATTATGGGGCCCACCCCACCCCACCCCCCGCCGGCCGCCCCGCCCCGCGCGATGAGGTGGTCGAGGGCGGTGGGTAAACTGCTGGGGGTCGTCTTTGTCGTCACAGCGCCATTCTCCCTCCTCGCATGAGCCCCGCCGCGCCCCCCTCCTCCGCTTCCCGCCGCACCGTCCTCGTCACCGGCGCGGGCCGCAGGCTGGGCCGCGAGATCGCGCTGGCGCTCGCCGCGGGCGGCTGGCAGGTGGCGGTGCACTACCGCAGTTCGCGCACCGAGGCCGAGCAGACGGTGGCCGACTGCGCCGCGCTCTCGGGCGATTCGGCGCTCTTCGCGGCCGACCTCGAGGACGAACAGGCCACGCGCGCCCTGCTGCCGCGCGTGGTCGCGCGCTTTCGCGGCGTCGATGCCGTGGTGCACAGCGCCGCGCTGTTCGAGCACGACGAGGCCGCCACCTTCAGCTACGCACTCATGGAGCGCCATGCGCGCAGCAACACCGGCGCGGCAATCCTGCTGGCGCATGCCCTGCACGAGCACTTGGCGGCCCGCGACGCGCAAGGCGCGGTGGTCCATCTGCTCGACCAGAAGCTCTGGAACCCGAACCCCGACTTCCTGAGCTACACACTTTCCAAGGCCGCGCTCGAAGCCGCCACGCCGATGCTGGCGCTGGCCCTTGCACCGCGCGTGCGCGTGGTCGGCGTGGCGCCCGGCCTTACGCTGGCGAGCCACATGCTGGACGACGACAGGTTCGCGCAGCTGCACAAGCTGTCGCCGCTGGGCCGCTCCTCCACCCCGGACGACGTGGTCGCCACGGTGAGGTTCGCGCTGGAGAACCGCTCGATCACCGGCACCACGCTGCTGGTGGACGGCGGCCAGCACCTGATGAAATTCGAGCGCGATTTCTCGCTCATGTGAGCACCACCATGTCCATTCCCATGCCCGTGCAAGGCCGCCAGACACTCACCCTCCAGGGCCTGCGCTTCGACGCCAACCTGGGCATCCTCGAGCAGGAAAAGACGGCGCCGCAGCCGATCCTGGTCGATGCCGAGCTCAGCCTCGGCCCGCAACCGCTGCTGCCGCAGGACGACGACATCTTCCACGTGCTCGACTACCGCAAGGTGCGCCGCATCATCATCGAGGAGTGCACCGCCGAGCACGTCAACCTGCTCGAAAGCCTGATCGGCAAGCTGGTGCAGCGCCTGCTGCAACTGCCCGGCGTGCTGGGCGTGCGCGTGAAGATCGCCAAGCTCGAAATCTTCGACGACTGCGAGGTGGCGATCCGCATGGAAGCCGGGGAATGGTGATCCGGGGCAAAATCCCCCTTTTCCCCCCAAGACATTGCTGCCCATGAACGCCGTCTGGATCGACGAGGCGCCCGCCGCCGCCGACGCCACTGCCAATTCCCTGAAGATCGAGCGCGAAACGCACAAGCTCGAAAAGCGCCTGTGCCGCCAGGTCGGGCAGGCCATCGTCGACTACAACATGATCGAAGAGGGCGACAAGGTCATGGTGTGCGTCTCGGGCGGCAAGGACAGCTACGCGCTGCTCGACATCCTGCTCAAGCTGAAGGCGCGCGCGCCGATTCACTTCGACATCGTCGCGGTCAATCTCGACCAGAAGCAGCCCGGCTTTCCCGAAGAGGTGCTGCCCAGGTATTTGAGCGACCTGGGCGTGGACTTCCACATCGAGAACCAGGACACCTACAGCATCGTCAAGCGCGTCATTCCAGAGGGCAAGACCACCTGCGGCCTGTGCAGCCGGCTGCGCCGCGGCATCCTGTACCGCGTGGCCGACGAGCTGGGCGCCACCAAGGTCGCGCTGGGCCACCACCGCGACGACATGCTGCAGACCTTCTTCCTCAACATGTTCTTCGCCGGCAAGCTCAAGAGCATGCCGCCCAAGCTGGTGAGCGACGACGGCAAGCACGTCGTGATCCGCCCGCTGGCCTACGTGGCCGAGAAGGACACGGTGCGCTGGGCCCAGCACCGCGAGTTCCCGATCATTCCGTGCACGCTGTGCGGCAGCCAGGAAAACCTGCAGCGCAAGCAGGTAGGCGAAATGCTGCGCGAATGGGACAAGAAGTATCCCGGCCGCGTGGAGAACATGTTCACCGCGATGCAGAACGTGGTGCCTTCGCACCTGCTCGACGGAACGCAGCATGACTTCAAGGGTCTGAAGGCAACGGGCGTGGCGAACGACGATGGCGACAAGGCCTTCGACCCGCCTTCCTTCGATTTGCTCTCCCAGGCACCTGCCGCCCTGCGCATCGTCCAGGGCTGAACGGGCAACCCAGGGGAATTTTGGGCTTCAGCGCCCGGAGACCCTCATGAAATCTGCGTTCTCGGCTCTTCTTCTTGCCGCAAGCCTGACGGGCTGCGCCACCTCCTGGGTGGTCGACAGCGACGTGAAGAGCTTTTCCTCCATCGGCACCGTGGCCCCCGGCGCCACCTACCGCTTCGACCGCCTGCCCTCGCAGCAGGCCGACGGCGCGCGGCAGGAATCGCTCGAAGCCATGGCCGGCGCCGCGCTCGACAAGGTCGGCCTGCGCCGCGACGATGCCAGGCCCCAGTACACCGCGCAGATCGGCGCGCGCGTGACGGCAGGCCTCTCGCCCTGGGCCGATCCGTGGCTCTACAACGGTCCCTGGGGCTACGGTTACGGCGGCTATGGCAACTACGGCCGGCGCTGGTACGGCGGCGGCTGGTATGGCGGCCCGATGTTCGCGCCGCCGGCCAACCCCTGGTACGAGCGCGAGGTCAGCATCGTGCTGCGCGAGGCAGGCTCCAACCGCGTGGTGTACGAAACTCGCGCCCGGAACGACGGCCCTTACACCTCGAGCACGGCGATCCTGCCGGTGATGTTCCAGGCCGCGCTGCAGGGCTTCCCGAACCCGCCGCAGGGCGAGCGCCGGGTCAACATCGAGCTGCCGACGGCGCAGGCCCGGAAGTAGCGCCTTCTAGAATTCCTCGGATGGAAGAAGCCACCCGCCTGATCGCCGTTCGCCACGGCGAAACCGCCTGGAACGTCGACACCCGCATCCAGGGCCAGCTCGACATCGGGCTCAACGCCACGGGCATCTGGCAGGCACAGCGCGCCGGCAGTGCGCTGGCCGACGAGCCCATCGGCGTCGTCTATGCCAGCGACCTCTCGCGCGCCTGGCAGACCGCCGAGGAAATCGCCAGGCCCCACGGCCTGGCCGTGCAGCCCGAGCCGCGCCTGCGCGAGCGGGCCTTCGGGAACTTCGAGGGCCTGAGCTTTGCCGAGATCGAAGCCACGCTGCCCGTGCAGGCCAGGCTCTGGCGCGAGCGCGATCCCGAATTCGAGCCCGAGGGCGGCGAGAGCCTGCTGATGTTCCGCGACCGTGTGACTGGCGTGGCCGCCGAACTGGCGGCGCGCCATCCGGGCGAACTGGTGGTTCTGGTCGCGCACGGCGGCGTGATGGACGTGCTCTACCGCGCCGCCACCCGCCAGGAGCTGCAGGCGCCGCGCACCTGGCAACTCGGCAATGCCGCGATCAACCGCATGCTTTGGACGCCGGAAGGCTTCAGCCTCGTGGGCTGGAGCGACACCGCCCATCTGACGGCAGGTGACGCGCTCGACGAGACGACGAGCTAAGCATCGCTCTTCACGATGCGCTGTGTGTGTTGTCCGAGGTGCGCCCTTCGCACACGCCCCCGAATCCCTCAAGCGTGCGAAGCAGCCCCATGGCCCGCTTCCGCCTTCGCCTCGTCCGGCAGATTCACCATCGGCCCCGTCCCGCTGTAGCGGTCCAGCGCGAGGTAGATCGCCGGCGTGATGTACAGCGTGATCACCTGCGAGAAGATCAGCCCGCCCACCACCGCCACGCCCAGCGGCTGGCGCAGCTCGGCGCCGGCGCCCAGGCCCAGCGCGAGCGGCAGCGCGCCCATCAGCGCGGCCAGCGTGGTCATCATGATCGGCCGGAAGCGCAGGCGGCAGGCCTCGCGGATCGCGTCCACCGGCTGCAGGCCCTCGGTGCGCTGCGCATCGAGCGCGAAGTCGATCATCATGATCGCGTTCTTCTTCACGATGCCGATCAGCAGCAGGATGCCGATGGTCGCGATCAGCGTCAGGTCGAAGCCGAAGAGCTTCAGCGAGATCAGCGCGCCCACCGCCGCCGAAGGCAGCCCGGCGAGGATCGTGATCGGGTGGATGTAGCTCTCGTACAGCACGCCGAGCAGCACGTAGATCACGAGCACCGCCAGCACCAGCAGCACCGCCTGGCTGGACTGCGAACTCTGGAACACCGCCGCGTCGCCGCCGTAGGTGGTGATGATCGAGGGCGGCATCTTCAGCTCGTCCTTGAAGCGGTCGATCTTCGCGGTCGCGTCGCCCAGCGGCACGTCGGGCGCGAGGTTGAACGACACCGTCACCGCCTGCAGCTGGCCCTGGTGGTTGACCGCGGTCGGCCCCACGGTGCGCTTGACGGTCGAGAAGGCCGACAACGGCACCAGCCTGCCCGTGGTGCTGCGCACTGACAGGCGCGAGACGTCTTCCTCGAACTGGCGATCGTTGTCGGCCGCCGAAAGGATCACCTGGTAGGTGTTGCTCGTGCCGTAGATGCTGCCGATCTGGCGATCGCCGTAGGCGTTGTAGAGCGCGGTGCGCAGGTCGCCCACCGCCACGCCGAGCACGCCGGCCTTGTCGCGGTCGATGTCGAGCGTGGCCTGCAGGCCGCGGTTCTGCGAGTCGCTGGTCACGTCGCGGAAAGCCGGGTCGGCGCGCATGCGCTCCATGAGCCGCGTGGCCCACGGCACCATCTCGCCCGCGTTCACGCTCTGCAGCGTGTACTGGAAGCGCGCCTTGCTCTGGCGTCCGCCCAGGCGCAGGTTCTGCACCGGCTGCATGTAGACGGCAATGCCGGGGATCTCGCGGAAGCGCTGGCGCAGCGATTCGAGCACCTTCGCCATTGGCGGGCGCTCGCTGCGCGGCTTGAGCACCGCGAACAGCCGCCCGGAGTTCTGCGTGGCCGTGGGACCGCCCACGCCGACGAAGGAGCTCACATAGTTGACGCTCGCGTCGTCCTTGAGGGTGGCGGCCACGCGGTCCTGCAGCGCCTTCATGGCGCTGAATGAAATGTCCTCAGCAGCCTCGGTCGTGATCTGGATCTGGCCGATGTCCTCCTCGGGGAAGAAGCCCTTCGGGATGGTCGCGAACAGCCAGCCGGTGACGACGAAGGTCAGCCCCGCGATCGCCAGCATCACCTTGCGGTGCATCAGCGTCCAGCCGAGCGAGCGCATGTAGGTTGCGTGCACCGCGCGGTAGCCGCGCTCGAAGGCTCGGCCGATGGCCGTGCCCGGCTCGGGATGCTCTTCTTCGTGATCGAGCGCGCCCGCACGGCGCGGCACCTGCTTGAGCAGCCGGCTCGCGAGCATCGGCACCAGCGTGAGCGACACCACGGCCGACACCAGCACCGCCAGCGCCACCACCACCGCGAACTCGTGGAACAGCAGGCCGATCACGCCGGGCATGAAGAAGATCGGGATGAACACGGCCACCAGCGAGATCGAGATCGACACGATGGTGAAGCCCACCTCGCGCGCGCCGCGCAGCGCCGCCGCGAACGGGTCCATGCCCTTCTCGACGTAGCGCATGATGTTCTCCAGCACCACGATGGCGTCGTCCACCACCAGCCCCACGGCCAGCGTGATGCCGAGCAGCGAGATGTTGTCCAGGCTGTAGCCGAAGGCATAGAGCAGCGCCACCGCGCCGATCAGCGAAATCGGAATGGTCACGGCCGGGATCAGCGTGGCCACCAGCCGGTGCAGGAACAGGAAGATCACCAGCACCACCAGCGCGATGGTGCCCAGCAGCGTGAGCTGCACGTCGTGCACGGCCTCGCGGATGGAGATGGAGCGGTCGTTCACCATCTGGATCTCGACCGACTGCGGCAGCTCCGCCTTGAAGCGCGGGATGAGCGCGCGCACCGCATCGACCACCTGCACGGTGTTGGCGTTGGGTTGGCGCTGCACGGCCAGCGAGATCGAGTCCTGCCCGTTGAAGCTGCTCGCGGTCTTCACCGACTCGAAACTGTCCTCGATGGTGGCCACTTCGTCGAGCCGCACCGGCGCGCCGTTGTGCTGGCCGACGATCAGCTTGGCGAAGTCGGCCGCCTTCAGGAGCTGGCGGTTGGCCTGGATGGTGAGCGTCTGGCGCGGGCCGTCGAGCACGCCGACCGGCGTGTTGGCGTTGGCCGAGTTCACGGCCTTGGCCAATTCGTCGAGCGTGATGTTGCGCGCGTTGAGCAGGTCGGCATTGGCCTTGATGCGCACCGCGAAAGCCTTGCGGCCGTACACGCCCACCTGCGCCACGCCATCGATGGTCGACAGCGTGGGCGAGATCAGGTTCTCGGCGTAGTCGTTGAGCTCCGACGGGTTCATCGACGGCGAGATCAGCGCGATGAACAGCACCGGCGCGTCGGCCGGGTTGACCTTGCGGTACGAGGGCAGCTGCGTGAGCTCCTGCGGCAGCTGGCGCTGGGCGCGCAGCAGCGCGGCCTGCACGTCGACCGCGGCGGCGTCGATGTCGCGGCTGCTCACGAATTCGAGCGTGATCGAGGACACGCCCTGCGTGTTCACCGAACTGATGGTCTGCAGGCCCGGGATGGTGGAGAACTGCTTTTCGAGCGGCAGCGCCACCGAACTCGCCATGGTGTCCGGACTCGCGCCCGGCAACTGCGCATTGACGTTGATGACCGGTGTGTTGTAACTGGGCAGCGCGGCGACGGGGATGCTGAAGTACGCGAAGATGCCGACGACCACGGCCGCCGCGGACAGCAGCACCGTCATCGCCGGACGGCGGATGCAGAGCTCCGAGATGTTCATGCGCGTTCCCGCTGCGGCGGCTTGATGTCGGCGCCGTCGGAAGAAGCGGCGCTGCCGGGCGTGACGCCGGTGGTGCCGTTGCCCGTTGCGCCAGGCGCACCCGGCGCCTTGGCATCGACGCGGACCTTGCCGCCCGGGCGCACGTTCTGGCTGCCCTCGATCACCACCTGCTCGCCCGGCTCCACGCCGCTTACCGCCACATTGGTGCCGAAGGTGTGCAGCGTCTTCACCTTGCGGCGCGTGGCGGTCTTGCCCCCGTCGACCACATAGAGCGAAGTGCCGTCGGACAGCATCATCAGCGCCGCGGCCGGCACTACGGTGGCGCCGTTGAGCGTGCGCACCGTGATGCGCGTGCCCACGAACTGGCCGGGCCACAGGCTCTGGTCGGCATTCGCGAACACGGCCTTGGCGCGCACCGTGCCGATCTGCGGGTCGACGGTGTTGTCGACGAAGTCGAGCGTGCCGCTCAGCGGCGCCTTGCCGCCGGTGACGACGGCCTCGACCTTGGCGTGCGTGCGCGCGGCTTCCAGCAGATCCTGCAGGTTGCCTTCGGGTACCGGGAAGCTCACGGCAATCGGGTCGAGCTGCGTGATGGTGACGAGCGACAGCGTCGGCTGCACCAGCGTGCCCGGGTAGATGTTGACGGCGCCGATGCGCCCGGCGATGGGCGCGCGCAGCGTTGCGTAGCCCAGCGCTACCTGCGCCGACTGCACGGCCGCGCGGTCGGCGGCCACGGAGGCGCGCTGAGCCTGGAGCTGCGAGAGCGTGGCGTCGGCCGCGCTCTTGGCGATGAAGTTCTGCGCCACGAGGTCCTGGCTGCGCTTGTACTGGCGCTCCAGGTCGGCCATGGTGGCCTCGTCCTTCTGCTGCTGCGCGCGGGCGCGGGCGAGGTTGGCCTGGTCGTTGCGGTCGTCGAGCGTGAAGAGCAGCTGGCCGGCCTTGACGAACTGGCCTTCCTTCACATGCACCGCGCTCACCGTGTTCGTCACCTGCGGACGCAGGTCGACGCTGTTGAGAGACACCACGCTGCCGTTGACCTGCACCGTCACCGGCACGTCCTGCTTCTGCGCCGTGGCCAGCGTCACGAGTGCAGGTGCGCCGCCGCTGCTGTTCGCGGCCGGAGCCTTCGCGTCCTTGCCGGCAGACTTGTCCCCGGACATGCTCCACCACCCGCCCGCGACGGCTACGATCAACACGCCCGCAAGGGCGACGGCGACATTTTTCTTCATGGGTTCTTTGTGCACTTTGGGCTGACAGCGGCTATTGGATCAGCGGCCGACTCCCGGTGTTCGTGGCCCCCGTAAAGAAATGTAAAGCCAGTCAACCGAAAGCCCCACACTACCTGCTGTGGCCGGCGCCGGGGAACCGCACCCCCTCGCTAAAATCGCCGCTCCACAGCCTCTGGATAAACCCCATGAACCGCTGCAAGACACCCACGAATGCTCTCACCTTCATAGCGCTTTGCACAGCAGCCATTGCTGCGGCAGGCCTTTTTCCGCTCACCGCCAGCGCGCAGGACGAAGTGCCCCGGCCGCAGACCCAGAACGAATCGCTCGTTGGGGGCCGCAATTTCCCCATCGGCACCCTGCGCGGCAAGTTCACGGTCCTCAACGCGCCCGACGTCGACCTCGACGGCCATGCCGATCGGCTGGGGGCCGGCGCGCGCATCCGGAGCCCGCAGAACATGCTGGTCATGCCCGGCGCCATCACCGGCCAGAAGTACCTGGTCAACTACACGCGCGATGCCGCCGGCCTGCTGCGCGAGGTCTGGATCCTCACGGCCGACGAAGCCTCGGCCCCACGCGAATCGCTGAACAAGCCGTTCCTGAACATCTGGCCGTTCACCTCGAACGACACCGTCAACACGCAGTAGGCAAAGACGGCGGCGCGGGGCCCATGCGCTGCCCGCCGCCGAGCCCTCCCCGTTGTTGCGGAGGGCATGAGAGAGAACTCCCCATGAAAAAAGTATTCATCAAGACCTTCGGCTGCCAGATGAACGAGTACGACTCGGACAAGATGGCCGACGTGCTCAACGCCGCGCAGGGCTACGAGCCCACGCAGAACGTGGACGAGGCCGACCTCATCCTGTTCAACACCTGCTCGGTGCGCGAGAAGGCACAGGAAAAGGTGTTCTCCGACCTCGGCCGCGTGAAGCACCTGAAGGCCAGGGGCGTGAAGATCGGCGTGGGCGGCTGCGTGGCGAGCCAGGAGGGCGAGGCCATCATTGCGCGCGCGCCGTACGTCGACATCGTGTTCGGCCCGCAGACGCTGCACCGCCTGCCCGAGATGCTCAACGACCGCGAGCGCCTGAACCGCCCGCAGGTGGACATCAGCTTCCCCGAGATCGAGAAGTTCGACCACCTGCCGCCCGCGCGCGTCGAGGGCGCGACGGCCTTCGTGTCGATCATGGAAGGCTGCTCCAAGTACTGCAGCTACTGCGTGGTGCCCTACACCCGCGGCGAGGAGGTGAACCGCCCGCTCGACGACGTGCTGGTCGAGATCGCCGGCCTGGCCGAGCAGGGTGTGCGCGAGATCACGCTGCTGGGCCAGAACGTGAACGCCTACCGCGGCAGGATGGGCGACACCGCCGAGATCGCCGACTTCGCGCTGCTGATCGAATACGTCGCCGAGATCCCCGGCATCGAGCGCATCCGCTACACCACGAGCCACCCGAACGAGTTCACGCCCCGGCTGATCGAGGCCTATGCCAAGGTGCCGCAGCTCGTGAGCCACCTGCACCTGCCGGTGCAGCACGGCAGCGACCGCATCCTGATGGCGATGAAGCGCGGCTACACCGCCATGGAATACAAGAGCACGGTGCGCAAGCTGCGCGCCATTCGCCCCGAGCTCGCCCTGAGCAGCGACTTCATCGTCGGCTTCCCTGGTGAGACGGACGACGACTTCAACAAGATGATGAAGCTGATCGACGACTGCCAGTTCGACGCCAGCTTCAGCTTCATCTTCAGCCCGCGCCCCGGCACGCCCGCCGCCGCGCTGCAGGACGACACGCCGTATGAAGTGAAGCTCGCTCGCCTGCACACGCTGCAGGCCGTGATCGACGTCAACGTGAAGCGCTTCGGCCAGGCGCTGGTCGGCACCACGCAGCGCGTGCTGGTGGAAGGCGCCTCGCGCAAGGACGCGAACGAACTCATGGGCCGCACCGCCTGCAACCGCGTCGTCAACTTCGAAGGCGACGCGCGCCTCGTCGGCCAGATGGCCGACCTGCGCATCACGCGCTCGCTGGCCTACACGCTGCGCGGCGAGGTCGTGACGAGCGAATCGCCGATGCCGGTGCTCGCCCACTGATGGCGAAGCGACCGTCTACCCGGGGCTCGTTCCAGCAGCTCCTGCTGTTTGCCTTCCTGCTGATCACCGCGCTGCTGGTCGGCGTGGCGCTGCGTTCGGTGCTGCAGTACGACGCGCTGATGACGCAGAGCCGCGACGCGGCCGCGCGCGCGCTGCGCCTGTCGGGCGCGGCCCAGTCGCTGGCCGAGCGCAGCGCGGCCATGGAGCGCGCCGGGCGCCAGTCGCTGGTGCTCAACGACGCAGTGCTGCGCCGCCGCTTCGACGACGCTGCGCGCGAGGCGCACCAGGTGCTTGAGCGCCTGGAGAAGAACGGCCTGGCGCCCGCCGGCATCGAGATGTGGCGCACCCAGCTCGGTGTGATCGAGGGCCTGATGAGCGGCAACGCCGACAGCGCCCTGGCCCGCGAGAGCACGATGGCGATGCAATTCCGCGAACTCGACGCGCTCAACACCAATCTTGCGCAGCAGGCGCAGTTCCTGATCGAAACGCAGAACGACGCGCTGGCCAGGCGCATCGAGAACGCGCGCCGCCGGCTGATGCGCGAAGTGGTGGCCGCCAGCGTGCTTGCCGTGTCGCTGGCGCTGGCCTTCGGCATCTGGCTGGCTCGGCCGTTCAAGCGGCTGGAGCACGCCATCGTCGGCCTCGGCCAGAACCGGCTCGACGAGCCCATCGACATCCGCGGCCCGGCCGACGTGCGGCGCGTGTCGCAGCAGCTCGAGTGGCTGCGGCTGCGCCTGACTGAGCTCGATGCCGACAAGGCGCGCTTCCTGCGCCACGTGTCGCACGAGCTGAAGACGCCGCTGGCCGCGCTGCGCGAGGGTGTCTCGCTGCTCGAAGACGGAGTGACCGGTCCGCTGAACCCGGCGCAGCTCGAGGTTGCGCAGATCCTGCAGCAGAACACCGTGTCGCTGCAGGGCCAGATCGAGGCGCTGCTGCGCTTCAACGCCGCCGCCTTCGAGGCGCGCGAACTGCGCCGCGAGCGCACCGAGCTGCTGCCGTTGATTGAGGAGCAGATCGAGGCCCAGCGCCTGCAATGGCAGTCGCATGGCCTGCGCGTGCGGGCCGAGGGCGACCCCATCGCGATCACGGTCGACCGCACCAAGCTCGGCACCGCGATCGCCAACCTGCTGAGCAACGCCATTCGCTTTTCGGTAACGGGCGGTGTCATCACCCTGGTGGTATCGGGGACGCCCGAGGCAGTGCACATCGACGTCAACGACGCCGGGCCGGGCATCGCCGAGGGCGACCGCGACCGGATCTTCGAACCTTTCTTCCGCGGCGAGCGCCAGCCCGAGCACACGGTGAAAGGCACGGGCATCGGACTTTCCATCGTGCAGGAGTACATTGCAGCCCACGGGGGCCGCATCACCCTGCAGCCGGGCGGACCCGGTGCTCGCTTTCGCATCGAACTGCCGCGCACGGCCTGACCACCCTGGCGTCTCCTCTCCAACACTGCCTCACCGCCTCGCGTCCTTTCTTCGACCCATGTCTTTTTCGTTCGTCCGCCGTTCCTCCTTCGCCGGGGCGATGACCGTGCCTTTCGTCCTGCTGCTGGCCGCCTGCGCCACGCAGCCCAAGCCGCCCGCGGAGGCCGAGGCGCTGCCGCCGCCGCCGGTCGTGCCGCGCGTGATGCCGGTGGAGGCTGAGCCGAAGGCGCCGGCCACGCAGCCCGCCTCGTCGCTCTTTACGTTGATGACGCAGGGGCCGCAGGCGGCCATGCTGTCGTATGCCGACAAGGTGCGCCCGCTGAACGGCGCCGACCTGAGCACGGAAATCTCCCGCATCGGCGACCCGGGCGATTCGCCCACCACGCAGATGCAGCTGGCGCTGCTGCTCTCGCAAACCCGCGTGCCGGCCGACCTGGCGCGTGCCCTGGGCCTGCTGCAGCGCGTGATCGCCAACCCCGCACCCGAGGCCCAGGCCCTGCACCCGCTGGCACGAGCCCTGGCCGCGCGCTACGTGGAGCAGCGCCGCGTCGAGGACGATCGCGACAAGCAGGTGCAGCAGCTGCGCGACAGCCAGCGCCGCATCGACCAGCTGAACGACCGCATCGAAGCGCTGCGCGCCATCGAGCGCAGCTTCGCGCGGCCCAACACGGCGCCCGCAGCACCGGCGGCGCCCAACGGAAGCAAACCGACCCCATGAGCACTACCGGCGCCCGCCTCCTCGTGGTCGACGACGACCCGGACATGCTGCGGCTGCTCTCGATGCGGCTCAGCTCGGCGGGCTACCAGGTCACGGCCGTCACCTCGGCCGAGACTGCGCTCACGCAGCTCGAGATCGAACACCCGCAGCTCGTGCTGAGCGACGTGCGCCTGCCCGGGCGCGACGGCCTCCAGCTCTTCGACGAGATCCGCAAGCGCCATCCCTCGCTGCCGGTGATCCTGCTCACCGCGCACGGCACCATCCCCGACGCGGTCGAGGCCACGGCGCGTGGCGTGTTCACCTACCTCACCAAGCCCTACGACGGCCGTGAGCTGCTCGACAAGATCGCGCAGGCGCTGGCGCTCGGCGCGCCCGCCACCACGCCGAGCAAGGCCGGCGACGACAGCTGGCGCTCCGAGATCGTGAGCCGCAGCAACCGCATGGCCGAGCTGCTGGCCGAGGCGCGCATGGTCGCCAAGTCGGACGCCTCGGTGCTGCTGCGCGGCGACTCGGGCGCCGGCAAGGAAATGCTCGCGCGCGCGATCCACAAGGCCAGCGCGCGTGCCGACAAGCCCTTCGTGGCGGTCAACTGCGGCGCCATTCCCGAAGCGCTGCTCGAGTCGGAGCTGTTCGGCCACATGAAGGGCGCCTTCACCGACGCCCATGCCAACCACAAGGGCCTGTTCCAGCAGGCCGACGGCGGCACGCTGCTGCTCGACGAAATCGGGGACATGCCGCCCGCGCTGCAGGTCAAGCTGCTGCGCGTGCTGCAGGAGCGCGCGGTGCGCCCGCTGGGCGCGAGCCAGTCGATCCAGGTCGACGTGCGCATCGTCTCGGCCACCCATCGCGACCTCGACGCCGCAATGGAGGCCGGCCAGTTCCGCGAAGACCTGTATTACCGCCTGAACGTGGTGACGCTCACGCTGCCACCGCTGTCGGCGCGGCGCGAGGACATTCCGCTGCTGGCCAACCACTTCCTGCAGCGCCTGTCGACCAAGTACGGCAAGCGGCTGTCGGGCTTCGCACCCGAGGCGCTGAAGGCGCTGACCACGGCCGCCTGGCCGGGCAACGTGCGCCAGCTGTTCAACGTGGTCGAGCAGGTCTGCGCACTGTCGAGCTCGCCGCTGATTCCTCTGGCGCTGGTGCAGCGCGCGCTGCGCGTGCCGACGGTCGAGGTCCAGACCTACGCCGAGGCCAAGCAGCGTTTCGAGCGCGACTACCTCGTCGGCCTGCTGAAACTGACCGACGGCAACGTGGCCGATGCGGCCCGCCTGGCCGATCGCAACCGCACGGAGTTCTACCGGCTTCTGCAGAAGCACGAACTCACGCCAGGCCACTTCAAGGCCGACGCTGTCGCTCCTGGCGGGGACCCTGTCGCCGAGTAGCGACGCCCCTAAGTCATTGATTTATATAGCCAATCCCTACCCGCCCAGGAGGCTTGTCGGGATTCGGCGACAAAATGAGGGGTTTGGAGGCCTTCCGGCAGCCTCCTCCCGCGAAAAACACCTCCGGATCGGTCCAAGTCGTTGATCTGAAAGCGTTTTTTCAGCCTGGCACAGGGTTTGCCCCTGTACTGGCATGACAGCACTAACCAGCCCATCTTTCGCACTGCGCCAGCAGCGCGACGGCCTGCGTCAAAAGCAGTTTTCCTCCTCGCGGCCCCGTGCCGCGGGCCATTCGCTCGCCGCGCTCGCAAGCGCTGGCGGCGCCGAGCCGGATTGCGTGATCAAGCGCTTTCCTGCCATTGGCGACACCCCTTCCCTCGACAAGCAACGTTGGTAAATCACATGAAGCCGAACGACTTCTCCCAACTGAACGTGCTGGCCGACACCGATTTTTCGCACCGCAGCGCGGTTCGCGAGGAACGCCATCCCAATTCGGTCACCGCCCCGCCAGTCAACCGCGGTTCGATGACGCCCCGCCCCTGGCGCGGTTTCTGGAACAGCATCGGCACCGCCCTGCTGGTCAGGCTCGGTGCCGGCGGCAAGCGCCAAAGCGCCGGCCCGGCCGAAGCCCGCCAACCGTGGCAGCGTGCCGCAGCCCAGCGACGCAACGCGTTCATGCTGCTCACCGTGCTGAGCACCGTGATCGCCTCGACGCTGTTCGCCGGCGTGCAACCCGACTACGACAACGTCTGGCTCGAATACGGCCAGATCGGCCTGTACGGCCTGCTCTCGGGCTGGGTCGTGACCGGCTTCGTGACCGCGCTCATGGGCTTCTACGTCTCGGTACGCGGTGACAAGCACGCCCTGTCGGCGAAACAGGTGGCCAACCACCCGATGAACCCCGAGGCCCGCACCGCGATCATCATGCCGATCTGCAACGAAGACGTTGCCACGGTATTCGCCGGCCTGCGCGCCACCTGCGAATCGGTCGCCTCCACCGGCCACGCAAAGCAGTTCGACGTGTTCGTGCTGTCCGACAGCTACAACCCCGAGACCGCCGCCGCCGAGCGCGCCGCCTGGGAAGACCTGCGTGCCGCCCTGGCCGAGAGCCCCAACCAGCCGCAGGTCGAGGTGTATTACCGCCTGCGCACCCGCCGCACGCACCGCAAGGCCGGCAACGTGGCCGACTTCTGCCGCCGCTGGGGCAAGGACTACCGCTACATGGTCGTGCTCGACGCCGACTCGGTGATGAGCGGCGACTGCCTGACCTCGATGGTCAAGCTGATGGAAGCCAATCCCACCGCCGGCATCATCCAGACCGCGACGCAGGCCATCGGCCACGTCACGCTGCATGCCCGCGCACAGCAATTCGCTTCCCGCGTGACGGGCCGCCTGTTCACGCTGGGCATGCAGTTCTGGCAACTGGGCGAATCGCACTACTGGGGCCACAACGCGATCATCCGCGTCGAACCCTTCATGAAGCATTGCGCGCTGGCCCCGATCAAGGGCACCGGCGGCATGTCGGGCGGCATCATGTCGCACGACTTCGTCGAAGCCGCGCTGATGCGCCGTGCCGGCTACAACGTGTGGCTGGTGTCCGACCTCGTTGGCAGCTACGAGCAGCAACCGCCGGACCTGCTGGCCGAACTGCAGCGCGACCGCCGCTGGTGCCAGGGCAACCTGCAGAACGCCCGCCTGATGGCCGAGCCCGGCATCCACCCGGTGCACCGCGCGATGTTCGTGACCGGCACCATGGCCTACGTCTCCGCCCCGCTGTGGCTGGCCTTCCTGACGCTGGGCACCGCCCTGTGGCTCAGCGGCTCGAGCCTCGTGTCGAGCTGGAGCGTGCTGCCCGCCGAACTGGCCGGCCTGTGGGTCTGGACCCTGTGCCTGCTGTTCCTGCCGCGCGTGCTGGGCATCGCTGCCGTGCTGATGCGCGGCGAGCAACGCCAGTACGGCGGTGTGTGGGGCCTCGTGAAGAGCTCCATGATGGAAAGCGGCCTCGCCATCGTGCAGGCCCCGGTCCGCATGCTGGCCCACTCGCTGTTCGTGCTGGTCGCCCTCACCGGCATCAAGCTCGACTGGAAGTCGCCCCCGCGCGAAGCCGCCGCCGTGCCGTGGAAGGTCGCCGCGTCGCAGCTGGCCCCCATGACGCTGGTGATCGCCATGCTGGCCGTCGGCGTCGCGATGATCGACCCGAGCGCGCTGATCTGGCTCATGCCCGTCGGCCTGCCGCTGCTGCTGGCGATCCCGCTGACGGTGCTGACCAGCCAGATCGCACTGGGCACCACGCTGCGCGATCGCGGCTTCCTGCTGATTCCAGAGGAATCGCGCTCGCCGGCCGTGCTGCGCCGTGCGTGGATGCATGCGGTTCGCCTCGCGCGGCCTGCTGCACTGGCAACCGCCTGATGCGCTGAAGACACAGCGCCCCGAAGCCGGCCTCAGGGTCGGCTTTTTTCATGGCGGGCATGCAGGTCGCGCTGACGTGCACGCAGCCGCCGAGGCGCAGCAGGTCTACGAAGTGCAGCCCTGAAGACAGAAGGCCCGCCGGTGCGAACC
>NZ_JBGLYU010000074.1:0-16486 GCF_047304235.1 Variovorax sp. Varisp36 | reverse complement strand
TTCGTCTTGGGGGTGGCGGTGGAAGCGTCGGTCATGCGGGGGCGCTGTGGAAAGGATTGGAAAAAAGAAGGCCGGCGCAGCGCGTTCAGCGCGGCCGGAACATCCTGAAGAGATTGTCGGGGCTGACTTCGAAGTAGTCGCCCGGGCCGCCGCCGCGCAGGATGGGCTGCGCCGCGGCGGTGTCGTAGATGCCGTCCTTCAGCAGGTGGCGCGCAATGTGCACGCCCACCACTTCGCCGAGCACGAGCCAGGTCTGCACGGGCACGCCGTCCGCGCCTTCGAGCTGCAGGATCTGCGTGAGCTTGCACTCGAAGGACACGGGGCTTTCGGCCACGCGCGGCACCGCGATGGTCCGCGAGGCGGCCGTGGCGAGGCCGGCGAGCTCGAACTCGTTCACCTCGGGCGGCACGGCCGCGCAGGAGCGGTTCATCTGCTCGGCCAGCGGCCGGGTTGCCAGGTTCCAGCCGAACTCCCGCGTCTGGCGGATGTTATGCAGGCTGTCCTTGGCGCCGATGCTGGCGAAGCCGACGAGAGGCGGCGTGTAGTTGAAGGCGTTGAAGAAGCTGTAGGGCGCGAGGTTGAGCACGCCGTTCGCGTCCTGCGACGAGATCCAGCCGATGGGGCGCGGCCCGACCATCGCGTTGAATGGGTCGTGCGGCAGGCCGTGGCCCCTGGCGGGTTCGTAGAAATGGAAGTCGGCACTGGCCATGCAGGTCTCGATGTCGGGTGGTGGCTCAGTGGCTCAGGGCCGAGGCTTCGGCCAGCACGCCGTGCGCCACGGCCTCGGCCACCTTGATGCCGTCCACGCCGGCCGACAGGATGCCGCCCGCGTAGCTCGCGCCTTCGCCGGCCGGGTAGAGGCCGCGCACGTTGAGGCTCTGGAAATCGTCGCCGCGCGTGATGCGGATCGGCGACGAGGTGCGCGTTTCGACGCCGGTGAGCACCGCGTCGTGCGTGTCGAAGCCCTTGATCTTGCGGCCGAAGGCGGGGAAGGCCTCGCGCATGGCCTCGATGGCGTAGGCCGGCAGCGCCTTGTGCAGGTCGGTCGGCGTTACGCCGGGCTTGTACGACGGAATCACGCTGCCGAGCGCGGTCGAGGGCCGCCCGGCGATGAAGTCGCCCACCAGCTGGCCCGGCGCGCGGTAGTCGCCGCCGCCGAGCACGAAGGCGTTGCTTTCGAGTTCGCGCTGCAAGGCGATGCCCGCGAGCGCGTCGCCGGGGAAGTCTTTCGGGTCGATGCCCACCACGATGCCGGCGTTGGCATTGCGCTCGTTGCGCGAGTACTGGCTCATGCCGTTGGTGACCACGCGGCCCGGCTCGCTGGTGGCCGCCACCACGGTGCCGCCGGGGCACATGCAGAAGCTGTAGACCGAGCGGCCGTTGCTTGCATGGTGCACCAGCTTGTAGTCGGCCGCGCCGAGCAGCGGGTGGCCCGCGTGGCGGCCCCAGCGCGCGCGGTCGATCAGGCCTTGCGGGTGCTCGACGCGAAAGCCGATGGAGAAGGGCTTGGCCTCGATGTGCACGCCGCGCGCATGCAGCATCTCGAAGGTGTCGCGCGAGCTGTGGCCCAGCGCCATCACGACGTGGTCGGCGCGCAGTTCGCTGCTCGTGCCCGTGGTCTGGTCGAGCACGGTGAGGCCGCGAAGGTGGCCGTCTTCGATGTGCACGTCGGTCACGCGCTGCTCGAAGCGGATCTCGCCGCCCAGCGCCACGATCTGCTCGCGGATGTTCTCCACCACCTTCACCAGCTTGAAGGTGCCGATGTGCGGATGCGCGACGTAAAGGATTTCGGGTGGCGCGCCGGCCTTCACGAACTCTTCCATCACCTTGCGGCCGAGGAAGCGCGGGTCCTTGATCTGGCTGTAGAGCTTGCCGTCCGAGAAGGTGCCGGCGCCGCCTTCGCCGAACTGCACGTTCGACTCGGGGTTGAGCACGCTCTTGCGCCACAGGCCCCAGGTGTCGCGGGTGCGCTGGCGCACGGTCCTGCCGCGTTCGAGCACGATCGGTTTGAAGCCCATCTTCGCGAGCATCAGCGCCGCGAAGATGCCGCAGGGCCCGAAGCCGACCACCACCGGCCGCGCCGTGCCTTCGGCCGCATTGGCCGGCGGCGTGTAGCGCATGTCGGGCGCGCTCTGGATGTGCGGATGGCCCGCGTGCTTCGCGAGCAGCGCGGCTTCGAGCTTCGCGTCCTTCAGCTGCACGTCGCAGATGTAGACCGTGAGCAGTTCGATCTTGCGCGCGTCGAAGCTGCGCTTGTAGACGGTGTGGGAGGCGATCGCTTCGAGCGGGACGTTGAGCGTCCTGGCGATCAGTGCGGCCAGCGCGTCGGGCGCGTGGTCGAGCGGGAGTTTGAGTTCGGAGATTCTCAGCATGGCGTGGGGCTTGTGGTTATCAAGCAGGCCAGAGATTTTACTCGCCCCCAGGCTTCGCGCACTTCGTGTCGCTTCGCCTACCCCCTCCCCGGGGGCAGCACCAGCGGCCCGGCGAAGCCGGTTCCGCGGTGCTTCCCGAAAAGTCAGGCGGGCAGGAAGCCTTCCACCGACAAGTACCGCTCGCCGGTGTCGTAGTTGAAGCCCAGCACCACCGCATCGGGTGCCAGCGAGGGCAGCTTCTGCGCGATGGCCGCGAGCGTGGCGCCCGACGAGATGCCGACCAGCATGCCTTCCTCGACTGCGCAGCGGCGCGCCATTTCGCGCGCCGGTTCGGCATCGACCTGCAGCACGCCGTCGAGCAGCGAGGTGTCGAGGTTCTTCGGGATGAAGCCTGCGCCGATGCCTTGAATGGGGTGCGGCGCCGGCGTGCCGCCGGAAATCACGGGCGAGGCCACTGGCTCGACCGCGAACACCTGCAGCTTGGGCCACTTCTTCTTCAGCACCTTCGCCACGCCCGTGATGTGGCCGCCCGTGCCCACGCCGGTGATCAGCACGTCGATGCCGTCGGGAAAGTCCGCCGCGATCTCCTCGGCCGTGGTGCGCACGTGCACGTCGACATTCGCGGGGTTGTTGAACTGCTGCGGCATCCACGCGCCGGGCGTGCCGGCCACGATTTCCTCGGCGCGCGCGATGGAGGCTTTCATGCCCCCGGCGCGCGGCGTCAGGTCGAAGGTGGCGCCGTAGGCCAGCATCAGGCGGCGGCGCTCGACCGACATGCTGTCGGGCATCACCAGGATCAGCTTGTAGCCCTTCACGGCCGCGACCATCGCCAGGCCGATGCCGGTGTTGCCCGAGGTCGGCTCGACGATGGTGCCGCCGGGTTTGAGCGCGCCGCTCTTCTCGGCGTCTTCCACCATCGACAGCGCGATGCGGTCCTTGATCGAGCCGCCGGGATTGGCGCGCTCGGATTTGACCCAGACCTGCTGTTTCGCATTGCCGAACAGGCGGTTGATGCGGATGTGCGGCGTGTTGCCGATGGTCTGGAGGATGTTCTGGGCCTTCATGGAATCTCCTTGGGTGCGAGGGGCGGATGGTCAGCGCGCATTGTGGCGCCCCCTGGGCCGGGTTGCACCCGGCCCGCGACCGTTTCAGCACGAGGGGATGGCAGGCCGTTGCGGTTCAGGCCTCCAGGGCTTCCAGCGGCCCGAAGAACTCGTAGCGAAGCTGCTGCTTCGGCACGCCGAGCGCCAGCCCGTTGGCATACACCGACTGCATGAAGGGCTTCGGTCCGAGAAAGTACAGGTCGACATCGCGGTCTTCCGGCAGCAGCCCGGCCAGCAGCTCGCGGGTGACGAAGCCGGTCGCGTGCGGCGTGTCGCTCTCGCGCGGCGCGTCGTAGACATACAGCGGCTTCACGTTCGCATGCCGCTGCGCGAGCGCGTCGACGCGCTCGCGAAAGGCGTGCGCGCCGCCGTGCCGCGCCGCATGGACGAAGTGCACCGGCCGGCCCGTGTGGGCCACCGATTCGAGCATGCTCATCGCGGGCGTGATGCCCACGCCACCCGTCACCAGCACGAGGGGGCGCGCCTGTTCGCCCGCGGGCTGCAGCACGAAGTCGCCGCACGGCGCCTGCACCTGCAGCCGCGTGCCGGTCACGGCGGCCTCGTGCAGCCAGTTCGAGGCGCGACCGCCTTCTTCCTTCTTCACGCTGATGCGGTACCACGGCTTGCCCGGCGCGTCGGACAGCGAGTAGTTGCGCCGCACCGGCTGGCCGTCGATCTCCAGCACCAGCGTGAGGTACTGCCCCGGCGTGAAGGCCAGCAGCGCGCCGCCGTCCACGGGCTCCAGGTAGAACGAGGTGATGACCTCGCTCTCGTCTTCGCGCCGGGCCACGCGGAATTCGCGCGTGCCGCGCCATCCGCCGGGTTGCACCGCGTTGGCGCTGTAGACGGCTTCTTCCGCGGCGATGAGCAGGCCCGCCAGCGATTCGTAGGCTTCGCCCCACGCGGCAATCACCTCGTCGGTCGCGGCATCGCCGAGCACCTCCTTCACGGCGCGCAGCAGGTAGTGGCCGACGATCGGGTAGTGCTCCGGCAGCACGCCCAGCGCGGCGTGCTTCTGGATGATGCGGGGCAGGGCGCCGGCGATTGCTTCGAGCCGGTCGATGTGCGCGCCATACGCGATGACCGCGCCCGCCAGCGCGCGCGCCTGCGTGCCGGCGGCCTGGTGCGCCTCGTTGAAGAAGGCCTTCACCTGCGGATGGCCCTCGAACATGATCTTGTAGAAGTGGCTGGTGATGGCCTCGCCGTGGGCCTGGAGCGCGGGCACGGTGGACTTGACGATGGCGATGGTTTGCGGGTTCATGGTCTGGCGCTTCCTCTGTTGAGATGCCTTTGTCTTCTCACGATCCGTGCCAGCCAGAAGGTCGCTGCAAGTGCTTGACGCCATTGGGGATTTATCAGGCGTGGTCAAATTCGCAACAACTTCATCGTTGTACTTATGACCACACTGCGTGTCGATTCGACCACCGAGGACCCGCCGCCCGAGCCCGAAGCCGAGGCCGCCCGCTACCGATCGCTGCTCGCCGCCGCGCGCGGACTGGTCCGCTGCGATGCCGCCGCGCTGCTGCAGCTCGATGTCGACGTGCTGAAGCCCGTCGCGGTCGACGGCCTGAGCGATGAAACCCTCGGGCGCCAGTTTCCCGTTGCCGCCCATCCGCGTTTCGCGCGCCTGCTCGACAGCGAACGGGGCCTGCGTTTCGCCCACGACTGCAACCTGCCCGACCCGTACGACGGCCTCGTCGCCGGCCAGCCGGGCATCCTGCCGGTGCACGACTGCATGGGCGCGCCGCTGCGCCTGCGCGGCGCCGTCTGGGGCCTGCTGACGCTGGACGCCCTGGAGCCGCACGCCTTCGATGCCGTGGGCCCGGCGCAGATGGAGGCACTGATCGCCCTCGTCGAAACCGGCATCGAGGCCGCCCACACGATCCGCGAGATGCAGGCGCGCGCGATGCGCGAGCAGGCCGTTGCGCAGGCGCTGCGTGCGGGGCGTGGCGCGCCGCGCGAGCTGCTGGGCAGCAGCCCGGCGATGAAGCAGCTGTGCGACGAGATCGACACGGTCGCCGTGTCCGACCTCACGGTGCTGCTGCTCGGCGAAACCGGCGTCGGCAAGGACCTGGTCGCGCAGCGCCTGCACGCGCGCTCGCGCCGCAGCGAGCAGCCGCTCGTGCAGGTCAACTGCGCGGCGCTGCCCGAGTCGCTGGCCGACAGCGAACTCTTCGGCCACAAGCGCGGCGCGTTCACCGGCGCCGTGCAGGACCGCGACGGCAAGTTCGAGATCGCCGATGGCGGCACGCTCTTTCTCGACGAGGTCGGCGAACTGCCGCTGAGCGTGCAGGCCAAGCTGCTGCGCGTGCTGCAAAGCGGCGAGGTGCAGCGCCCCGGCAGCGACCGCATGCGCAAGGTCGACGTGCGCGTGATCGCGGCCACCAACCGCGACCTGCCCGCGGCGATCGCGCAGGGGCGCTTTCGCGCCGACCTGTACCACCGGCTGTCGGTCTATCCGCTCGTCGTCGCGCCGCTGCGCGAACGGGGGCGCGACGTGCTCGTGCTGGCGGGCAGCTTTCTCGAGGAGAACCAGCACCGGCTGGGCGCGCGCAACCTGCGGCTCTCGCCGGCGTCGAAGGCCGCCATGCTGGCGCACGGCTGGCCGGGCAACGTGCGCGAGCTCGAGCATGTGATCAGCCGCGCCTCGCTGCGGGCGTTCCGGGAGCAGCCGCGCGGCTCGCGCTGGACGGCCATCGAGCCGCATCACCTGGCGCTGGACAGCGCTGCCGTCGTGGGAAGCGCCACGGCAGCGCCCGTGCAGGCCCCGGCGAACGAACACGCGGGGCCTGCCATCGCTGGCGGCACGCTGCGCGAGGCGACCGAGGCCTTCCAGCGGGCCTGGCTCTCGGAACTGCTCGCCCGCCACGGCGGCCGCGTGGCCAGCGCCGCGCGCGAGGCCGGCATCGACCGCAGCAACTTCCATCGGACGTTGCGCAAGCTGGGCTTGGTGCAGGCCGGCGACGGCGAAACGCCCGGCTGACGACCGGCGCGCGGCATTGTCTGAAGGGTCATTGATGGGGCGGGCGATAATCGAGCGGTGAAGCACGCCAGACCGCCGCTGGTGCAAGCCCGAAAGGGACGACGCTGCGCCTTCGGGCAACAGCATCGGGTCGAAAGACCGCACTGGAGGAACGTCCGGACTGCACAGGACAGCGCAGGAGTTAACGACTCTCCACCGTGAGGTGAGGATCAGAGCAACAGAGACGAGCCGATTGAGTTCGGGTGAAACGGGCAATCTCTGCGCGCAGCAACACCAAGTAGGCCAGTATCGAGGTGGTTCCGCTGAGCTGGCGGGTAGGTGGCATCGAGCCGTTTGGCGACAAACGGCCCAGAGTAATGGCGGTCACGTCGAAGGCTTCGCAAGAGGCCCTCGATGCACAGAATCCGGCTTATCGGCGGGCTTCACACTTTTCTTCCCTTTTCCTTTTTCGCGCCTTCGACCGCTGAAGGCGGGCGGCAGCCTTGCCGCCAGCATGGATTGGTAGTTACCCGTATAATCGATAGCATGCTAATTAATAGGCGGCTATCGTGAGCAAATCGAGCAACTCCTCCCCGAAGCGCGAGAACGCGCTGATGCGGCTCGGCATGTCGCTCTCGGTGCTGCAGCGCGGCTACCGCGCGTCGGCGGACAGGGCGGTGGCGCACGTCGGCGTGTCGCAAACGCTGGCCTGGCCGATCGTGATGCTCGGGCGCATGAACGGCGAAGTGCGCCAGGGCGTGCTTGCCGATGCACTGGGCATCGAGGGCCCGTCGCTGGTGCGCTCGCTCGACCAGTTGGTGGAGGCCGGTTTCGTCGAGCGCCGCGAAGATCCGGCCGACCGCCGTGCCAAGACCTTGCACCTCACGCCCGCAGGCAAGGCCGCCTGCACGCCCATCGAGGCGGCGCTGAGCCTGATGCGCAGTGAGCTGTTCGAAGGCGTGTCCGACGACGACATCGCCGCCTGCCTGCGGGTGTTCGGCGTGCTCGAGGAGCGCCTGGGGCGCCCGGCCCAGGCGCCGCAGTCGCAGCAATCGCCGCAGGAAGGGCGCAGGTAAGAAATGCCTGCGCTCCGTCTTCCGCGCTTCAGCCGCGCGGAGCTTCTCTTTTCCGGCAAGAGCTTCGCCGCCGCCATGCTGGCGATGTACCTCGCCAGCCGTGCCGGCCTGCCGCGTCCGTTCTGGGCGCTCATGACCACCTACGTCGTCGCCCATCCGCTGGCCGGCGCCGTTCGCTCGAAGGCGCTGTACCGCTTCTGCGGCACGCTCATCGGCTGCACTGCGACCGTGCTGATGGTGCCCGCGCTGTCCAACGCGCCGGAACTGCTGACGCTGGTGCTCGCGCTGTGGGTGGGGCTGTGCCTGTGCATCTCGCTGTTCGACCGCACGCCGCGCTCCTACGTGTTCATGCTCGCGGGCTACACGGCCGCGCTGATCGGCTTTCCGTCGGTGCAGACGCCGCTCGCGCTGTTCGACACGGCCGTGGCGCGCGTGGAAGAAATCGGCCTCGGCATCTTCTGCGCCACGCTGGTCCACAGCCTCGTGCTGCCCGCGGGGCTTGCGCCGACCGTGCTGGGCCTGCTCGATCGCACGCTGCTCGACGCGCGCAAGTGGCTCGGCGACCTGCTGCAGCCCGCCGGCCGCAGCAGTGGCGCCGAGCCGAAGCGCCTCGACGACGACCGCCGCCGCCTCGCAGGCGACATCACGCAGCTGCGCCTGCTCTCCACCCACGTGCCCTTCGACACCACGCACCTGCGCTGGACCGCCGGCGCGATCCGCGCGATGCAGGACCGCGTTGCCGCGCTCACGCCCGCGCTCTCGGCCGTCGAAGACCGCCTGCAGGCGCTGGAGCAGGCCGAGGGGCAACTTGCACCCGACGTGGCCGCGGTGCTCGCGCAGGCCGCGCAGTGGCTGCGCGAGGAGGCCGAACCCGCCTCCGCCCACAGTGCCGAGCGCCTGCAAGCCCTGCGCCGTGCCATCGACGCATTGAACGCCGCTCCTGCAGACGCGCAGCAGCCCACTCCATGGGGCCGCGCCCTGCGCATCGGCCTCGCCGGGCGCCTCGAAGAACTCGTCGACGGCTGGACCGCCTGCGCCCGGCTGCGCCTGGACATCGACGAAGGCCTCAAGGGTGCCGCGCCGCTGCGCCGCACGGCAGCGCTCGGCAGCCGCGTGCTGCACCGTGACTACGGCATGGCGCTGCTGTCGGCGCTCGCGGCCGTCATCGCCATCTGCCTGTGCGGCGCGTTCTGGATCGTCACCGGCTGGCCCATGGGTTCGGCGGCCACCATGATGGCCGCCGTCTTCTGCTGCTTCTTCGCCACCATGGACGACCCCGTGCCGGCGATCCACGGCTTTCTCAAGTGGACGCTGTGGTCCATCCCGATCTCGGCGCTCTATGTGCTGGTGCTCATGCCCACGGTGCAGGACTTCGGCATGCTGGTCGTCATCTGCGCGCCGCTCTTCTTGCTGCTGGGCTTCTACCTGCCGCGTCCGACGCATTTCATGCCCGCGATGGCGCTGATCTTCGGCGTGGCCGGCACGCTCGCACTGCACGACACCGCCAGCTCCGACCTCGTGAGCTTCATCAACAGCATGATCGGCCAGATCGTCGGCGTGCTGGTCGCGGCGCGCGTCACGCGGCTCGTGCGTTCGGTCGGTGCCGACTGGAGCGCGCGCCGCATCCAGCGCGCCACCTGGCGCGAGCTCGGCGACATGGCCGCTTCGCCGCAGCCGCAGTACGCGCAGAGCGATGCGTACGCCGTGCGCATGCTCGACCGCATCGGCCTGCTCGCGCCGCGCATCGCGCAGGCGGGCGGCACCGTCGAAGGCGTGGCCGCCAACGACGCGCTGCGCGACCTGCGCATGGGCGCCGACATCGCCGTGCTGCAGCGCGTGCGCGCCCAGCTGCCGCTGGCCACCTCGGCCGCGCTGCTGGGCGGCATCTCGCGCTTCTTCCGCCAGCGCGCCGAAGGCCGCACGAACCCGCGCCCTCTCGACCTGCTGCCGCAGATCGACGAGGCACTCGGTGCCGTGCTTGCCGCGCGCGGCACCGCTTCTTCCGCCGCATCGCGCTCGGCCGTCACCGCACTGGTCGGCCTGCGCCGCAATCTCTTTCCCGATGCGCCGCCCAGGCTGGCGGGCGCAGCGCTCACCCAAGGAGCTTCCGCATGATCGGTGAAGCCAGTTTCTACGGCCTCTACGTGCCCTGGATCATGGTGCTGGCCCTCGGCGCGCTGCTCGCGCTGTGGGGCGTACGCCGACTGCTCGCGGCCACCGGCGCCTACCGCTGGGTGTGGCACCCCGCGCTGTTCGACATGGCGCTGTACCTGCTGCTGCTCTATGCACTGAGCCGCCTCACTTCCTACCTTCAATGACGACGAGATTCCGATGACAGTCCCCCGTTCCTCCGCAGACAACCCACGGGCCCGGCGCCTCGGGCGCGTTCTTCTCACCGTGGCCGTGGTGGCCGCCGCCGCGTGGGCCGGCCTGCGCCTGTGGGACCACTACGAACTTGCGCCGTGGACGCGCGACGGCCGCGTGCGCGCCAACGTCGTGCAGATCGCACCCGACGTGTCGGGCCTCGTCACGGCAGTACCGATCCGCGACAACCAGCCGGTCGCCGCCGGCACGCTGCTGTTCGAGGTGGACCGCGCCCGCTACGACCTCGCCGTGCGCCAGGCCCAGGCAGCGCTCGCCGCGCAGCGCGCCATGAGCGCCCAGGTGCAGCGCGAGAACGCGCGCAACGCGGGCCTCGACGACCTGGTGTCGAAGGAGTCGCGCGAGCAGACCCGTTCGCGTGTCGAGCAGATGCAGGCCGCCGTCGCGCAGGCCGAGGTGGCGCTCGACTCGGCCCGCCTCAACCTGCAGCGCGCCCAGGTGCGCGCGCCGGCCGACGGCCTCGTCACCAACCTCGACCTGCGCCAGGGCAGCTACGCCGCGGCGGGCCGCCCGGTGCTCGCGCTGGTCGATGCGCAGTCGTTCTATGTCGAAGGCTATTTCGAGGAAACCAAACTGCCGCGCATCCATCTCGGCGACCGCGTGCGCGTCACCCCGATGGGCGGCGGCGCGGTGCTCGAGGGCGCGGTCGACAGCGTGGCCGCCGGCATCGCCGACCGCGACCGCTCCACCAGCGCCAACCTGCTGCCCAGCGTGAACCCGACCTTCAACTGGGTGCGGCTCGCGCAGCGCATTCCGGTGCGCATCAAGCTCGATCCGCTGCCGCAGGGCGCACGCCTCGTCGCGGGCCAGACGGTCACGGTACAGGTGCTGGGGAACAAGCCGGCGCACAGCGCCGTGGCACCGGCAGCCGCGCCGCAGAAGGGGTGAACGCCGTGAGCCGCTTCGCATTTCGCCTTGCATCGCTGGCCGTCGCCGCCGGGCTCGCGGCCTGCGCGGCGGTCGGTCCCGACTACCGCCAGCCGCCCGAGGCGCTGGCCAGCCAGGGCGCCGCCGCGCGGCCCTTTGCCGAGGCGTCCGCCAACGCCGCGCCGCTGCCCGCCCACTGGTGGCGCCTGTACCACGACCCGTTGCTCGACAGGCTGGTCGAACAGGCCCTCGCGCACAACACCGACCTGCGCCAGGCCGTCGCCAACCTCGAGCGCGAACGCGCCATCGAAGACGAAGTGGCCGGCGCCAAGTACCCAACCATCGGCGTGAACGGCGGCCCTTCGTTCGGCCATGTGTCGGGGCTGTCGCTGCTGCAGAAGGGCTACGAGCCGCCGAGCACCTTCAACTACAGCGCGGGCGCTTCGCTGTCGTACCAGGTCGACCTGTTCGGCCAGATCCGCCGGGGCATCGAGGCTTCGCAGGCCAACACCCAAGCTGCCGAAGCCGCGCTCGACCTCGTGCGCGTGAACGTCGCGGCCGGCACTGCGCGCGCCTACGCCGAGGCCTGTGCTACCGGCCTTCGCCTGCAGATCGCACAGAAGTCTGTCGCCTTGCAGCAGGACGCCGTGAACGTCACCGACCGCCTGCAACGTGCAGGCCGCGCCGGTGCCATCGACGCAGGTCGCGCGCGTGCGCAGCTGCAGCAGCTCAACGCCGCACTGCCGCCGCTGAAGGCCGAACGCCAGGGCGCGCTTTATCGTCTCGCCACCTTGACCGGCGCAGTGCCGCAGGACTTCCCGCGCCAAGTGGCCGACTGCACCATGCCGCCGCGCGTGGCCGGCACGCTGCCGGTCGGCGACGGTGCCGCGCTGCTGCGCCGCCGCCCCGACATCCGCCAGGCCGAGCGCGGCCTTGCCGCATCGACCGCGCGCATCGGCGTGGCCACGGCCGAGCTCTATCCCAAAGTCACGCTGGGCCTTTCAGGCTCCTCCGCCGGCCATGCCGACGACTTCGGCCGCAAGGACACCTTCGCCTGGAGCCTCGGCCCGCTGATCTCGTGGACCATTCCCAATACGGGCGTCGCACAGTCCCGCATCGCCCAGGCCGAGGCCGGCACGCGCGCGGCGCTCGCCAAGTTCGACGGCACCGTGCTCACCGCGCTGCGCGAAACCGAGACCGCCCTCGGCACCTACGCGCGTGAACTCGATCGCCACGCCGCGCTGCAAGCCTCGCGCGACGAAAGCGCGAAGGTCGCCGCGCAGGCGCGCCAGCTCTACCAGAACGGCCGCACCGGCTACCTCGATTCGCTCGACGCCGAACGCTCGCTGGCCGCCAGCGAAGCCGCCCTCGCGGCCAGCGAGGCGCAGCTGGCCGACGATCAGGTCGTGCTGTTCATGGCACTCGGCGGCGGCTGGGAACCCGACGACGCGCACCTTGCGCAGGGTGCCGCGCCGGCCACCGCGAAGCAGTGACCACGGCCCTCAGCGTGCGAACAGCCAGCCGCCCTTGGGCTGGCGTACCAGCTCGTGGCGCTTGATGGCGCGTTCCTCACCGTCGTCGCCCACGTAGACCACCTCGAAGCGCAGCAGCTTCGGCGTGACCATCTTCCAGTTCTGGATGCGCTTGACCGTCACGCAGGCGGTCTTGTCGTGGTACTGCATCTCCGACATCGGGCCGCCCTGGAAGCCCGTGGTGTCGAACAGGCGGCCGGGCGCGGCGAAGGGGTTGAGCACCGCGCCATTGCGCGCGGTGATGCAGCCTTCGGTCCGCACGAAGGACTCGATGGTCGGCGAGGCGCTGCGCACCACCTTTCCCACAGCCGGGCTGGGGGGCTTGACGCCGATGGCATCGCGAATGCGCTCGACCTGCTCCTCGGTGATGGGCGCGAGGCCGTCCTTCGAGACAACGGCCGGCGGCGGCGCTGGGGGCGCGGACGGCGGTGACGGCGTGAGAAGCGTGCAGCCCGCCACCAGTGCCAGCGGCACGGTGCAGGCCAGGGCGGTGCTCGGTGTTCCGAACTTCATTGGCTCAGTCTCCCTGTCGGCGGCCCATCGGGGCCACGGCTGAAAATTGCGGGCCGTGAACATGCGGTGCATCGTTGTTCAGAAGCGTTCGTGGGGTGCGAGATAGCGCCACTGGCCAGGCTGCAGCCCCGCCAGCGGCACGCGGCCGATGCGGATGCGCCGCATCGCAAGAATGCGCAGGCCCACGCCGTCGCAGATGTTGGCGATCTGCCCCGGCCGCGCGCCCTTGAGCGCGAAGCGCAGGCCCGTTTGCTCGTCGCTCTGGCGGCCGATGCTCACGCGCGCGGGCGAGCGCTCCAGCCGCGCCAGCACCTCCGGGCTCACCGGGCCGGCCACGTCCACCATCACCTCATGCTCGAGGATGCCCGCGTCTTCCAGCAGCTTGCGTTCGATGCGGAATTCCTGCGTGTAGGCGACCAGCCCGCTGGCGCCGGTCTCGAGCGGCGTCATGCAGTGCTGCGCCTTCGCATGCGCCGGCAGAAAACGCAGTCCGGCGCGCTCGGGCTCGTGATGATTCGCAGCCACCAGCAGGCGGTGCGCGGTGTCGGTGACCATGCCCGCAGGCTTGTACAGCAGCAATGTAACGGGCAGCACGGGCTCGGGCTTCGCGCCGGCCTCGATCTCGACCTGCTGGTGCGGCAGCACGCGCGACTGCGGCAGCATCTGCGGCACGCCGTCCACGCGCACTGCGCCGTTCTCTATCAGCAGCTCGGCTTCGCGCCGCGACACACCGGCCAGCGCCGCCACGCGTTTGGCAAGGCGGATGCCCTCGTCCTCACCCGGAGAGTTCCTGTTGCTGTTGTTCATCGAGCCACCGCCAATTGCCGGATGCGAGCCACGTGCGCGGCCAGCGAGCGGGCCGCCACCGGCCACATGCGTTCGGGTACGTCGTCGTAGGCCAGCGGCAGCCATTGCTCGGGGGTGCCTTCGGGCAGCTTCTGCATGGCGGCTGCGATCCTGGCCTCGCGCTTGAGCCGGTGCGCCTTCAGCATGCCGATGGCGGTGCGGGCAAAGCCGATCACGTAGCCGTGCGCGGGCAGGATGAAGTCGATGCCGCCGGCCGCGCAGGCCGCATCGAGCGTGTCGAGCGAATCGAGGTATGCCGTCATGTCGCCATCGGGCGGATCGACCACCGTGGTGCTGCCGTTGAGGATGTGGTCGCCGGAGAACAGCAGCCCGTCTTCTTCCAGCACCAGGCACAGGTGGTTGGCCGCGTGGCCGGGCGTGTGGATCACGCGCAGCGTGTGGGCGATGGGCTCGCCTTCGGCCGTTATGCCCGACAGCACGAGCCGCTCGCCATCGGCCAGTTCGCGCTCGGGCGTGAAGCGTGCACTGGCGCGAGCTGTCGGCTTCGAGGCCAGGCCGAGGATCGGCGGCCTGCCGCTCTTGCACAGCGCCTGCAGCGGCGCCGCGCCCGGCGAGTGGTCTGCATGCGAGTGCGTGCAGACGATCATGCGGATGTCGCCCTGCGTGGCGCCCCACAGCCGGCCGATGTGGCCGGCGTCGTCCGGGCCCGGATCGATCACGATGTAGCCCGTGGCCGCGTCGCCCACGATGTAGCTGTTGGTGCCCGGGCCGGTCATCGCGCCCGGGTTGGGCGCGGTGAAGCGCATCACGTTCTTCAGCAGCGGCACCGGGCGTTCGCTCTGCCAGTCGAGCGCGTGCACGGCCTGCCCGTCGGGGCACACCAGCGCGAGCTCGCCGAACGGCGATTCGTGCTCCATGTAGCGCGCGTCTTCGCCCTTGAGCAGGCCGGCGCGCGGGCAGCTGGTCCACAGCGGGGTCTCGCCGGCGCAGGCCGTGAGCAGGGCGTCCACGGTGGCATACGCGGCCATGCGCTGCAGCGTGCGCACGGTCGGGAAGATCATGAAGAAGCTGCCTGCCGCATGGCGCGCGAGCGCATCGGCGGGGCGCACCCAGCAGGGCTCGAACTGTTCGCTCTCGTCGGCTGCGGGCTCCTGGCCTTCGGGCATGCGCGCCACCAGGAAGGGCACATCGAAGCGCCTGGGCAGGTCGCGGTCGGTGATCCAGTGCGCGAAGGTGAACACCCGGTCTGCATCGAGCGTCAGCCCGCGTGCCGCGCATTGGTCGGCAAAGGCCGAGCCCGCCGTGTTGCGGCGGTCCATGGCGGCGATGTCCTCGGCGTTGGCGGGACGCCCGTCGGCATGGTGCGCGAGCAGCACGCCCAGTTCCTCGAAAGCCTCGCGGATGGCCGCGATGGCCTGCGTGCGCTGCAGGCCGCTTTGCGTCGACCGCTGCGCGGCGATGCGCTGGGCCGCTTCGTCGGCGGCGTCGATCTGGCCGCCGGGAAATACATAGGCACCGGGCGCGAAACTGGCGGTGGCCGAGCGGCGGGTCATGAGCACTTCGATGCCGGCGGCGCTGTCGCGCAGCAGCAGCACGGTGGCGGCCGCGCGCGGGGGCGCGGGCTCTCGTGGGGTGTGTAGTTGTTGGGTGGAACGGACCATGGGGCGATTATGGAGAGCAGGCACGCGGCGTGCATGCCGCGCATAAGCTCATATGGAATCGGGCATCAGCGGCGCGCCACAATGCGCGCTTGCACCGCTTGCCTCGCAGAAAGACAGTCATGTTTCATTCTCCCTTCTCTCGAATTGCCCGCCGCGCACTGCTGCTGGCCGCTGCCTCGCTCGTTGCGCCCGCCGCCTTCTCCCAGCAGGACTGGCCGCAGCAACCCGTCACGCTGATCATGGGCTTTCCGGCCGGCTCGGGCGTCGACGTGGTGGCCCGCGTCATCCAGGAGCCGCTGTCGAAGCAGCTCGGCAAGCCCGTCGTCATCGACTACAAGTCGGGCGCCGCCGGCAACATCGCCAGCGAGTACGTGGCCCACGCCAGGCCCGATGGCTACACGCTTTCCTTCGGCACCGCAGCCACGCACGGCAGCAACGCCGCGCTCTACAAGAAACTGCCCTTCGACGTCGAGGCCGACTTCGTGCCGGTGGCGCCGGTGCTCGACGTTTCGAACGTGCTCACCATCAATCCCGACGTGATCAACGTGCGGACCTTGAAGGAATTCGTCGAGCTGGTCAAGGCAAATCCCGGCAAGTACAACTATGCGTCTACAGGCAACGGCGCAGGCACGCACATGGCCTTTGCCGAATTCAATTCGCGCCTCGGCCTGAACATGGTGCACGTGCCCTACAAGGGCGGTCCCGAGGCGATCACATCGGTGGTGCGCGGCGAGACCTGCTGCATCATGAACCAGGTGCAGACCGTGCTGCCGCACTACAAGGCCGGCAAGGTGCGCCTGCTGGGCGTAACCACCGCCGCCGCGGTGCCGGCCGTGAAAGAAGTGCCCACCATCGCCTCGAGCGGCCTGCCGGGCACCAAGGGCTTCGACAGCTCGATCTGGTTCGGCATCTTCGCGCCCAAGGGCACCGACCCGCAGATCGTCGACAAGCTCAACGCGGCCGTGAAGGCGGTGCTGGAGACCCCCGAGATCCGCGAGCGTTTCGAGAGCCAGGGCAACACCGTGCGCATCGAGTCGCCGGCGCAGTTCAAGAAGACCGTGCACGACAACCGTGTGAAGTGGGCCGAGGTTGCGAAGGCGGCGAACATCAGCATCGACTGAGGCTGGCGTTCAGAGCGTCTTCGTCAGCGTCAGGATGAAGCGCGCCTTGTTGGGCGAGTAGGTCGTCTGGCCGAAGGGGCCGAAGCCCAG
>NZ_JBGLYU010000073.1:0-16512 GCF_047304235.1 Variovorax sp. Varisp36 | reverse complement strand
CGTCGCGGCCCGTGACCACCGCCATGGTGCGGGCCACGGCCTCGATGTCGGCATTGGAGAAGTTCAGCGTGATCGGCCCGCCGCGAACAGGCGCCACTGCAGCGTCTGCCGATGCGGATGTCTCCGGCGACCGTGTCCCGGCAACGGTCTGCAGCGTGACCCGCAGCGAATTGCCTCGTATCTCTGCCTTGTACGGCGTCGGCTGCCTGAGATTCAATACCACCCGGCTGCGCTCGCCTGCCTGAACCACATTGATCGAGCGCAGGTTGGGTTGATTCACTTCGATGGCTGCGCGTCCGACATCGCTTGCGACGCCGGGGAAATCCAGTGCGATGCGCGCGGGGCTCTGGACTGAAAACCCGCTGGGCACGGCGGCGAGCGATTGCGCCAGATCGATCTGGATCACCTCGACGCCCTGTTGGATGGAGGCTGCGACCGCCTTGATCGCATTTTGCGCACAGGCGGCGCCGAACGCGCCGGCGGCAAGCAGGCTCAAGCACACGGCGCGAACGCTGCGCGCAATGACGATCGGCCTCCTCATGCGCCAGCGCCGAGACAACTTGCTGTTGTCCTGCAATCGAGAAGGGAAGGGGCGCATCGCGTGCGCAGAGTCTTCCACTTGTGCGTGGTTCGTTTCAGATCGAATGGCCGAGCACCATCACGGCATACGGTTCAACCGACAGCGTAAGCCTGCTCAGGCCGAGCGAGGTCGAACCCTTGGTCAGCGCGACGGACGGGGGATTCATCGTGGCACGCGGCAAGCGCACGGGAAAAGGGAGCAGCATGAGATACGCGTCAACGGCGGTTTAAATTTGGATGTCGATCACACGCCGCTGCGGCTTCGTCGACCCTCAAGAGTCGCGTTCGCATTCACTGCCCGTCCTCGCCCACAAAAGATGCGGATCTTCCGGCGACGAGGGCAAATGTGTCATTCGGTAACCTTGCGCGCCGATTTTCTGCCAAAACGTGTACTTTGCGCCAGCCATGAAAAATGGAATTCAGATACTCAGCTTTCAGGGTAATTGCCGAGGGCACAGAATGGCAGACCGCCCGTTTCGATGTCGATGACGCTCACTTTCTCCGCCCCCGTACAGCCCACGCTGCGGCTCGCGTTCGCGCTATCGATGGGCGCGGCGGTGTCGCTCGGCATCACTCGCATTGCATATGCGCTGCAGGAGACGTCATGACCGGGTTTGCCTTGTTCGAGACTTCCATCGGCATGTGCGCCTTGGCCTGGGGACCGCGCGGACTGGTCGGCGTGCAACTGCCTGCCGACAAGGGCGAGGCAGCCACGCGGGCGCGGATGAAGCAACGCTTCCCCGAACTGAGCGAAAGGCCGCCGAGCGAGGCGGCGCAACGCGCCATCACCGCCATCCAGGGCCTGCTGCAAGGCGTGCACGACGACCTGGGCCACATCGAACTCGACATGCGCGGCGTGTCTGAGTTTCACCAGCGCATCTACGCGATCGCACGGCGCATTCCACCTGGGCAGACGCGCACCTATGGCGAGATCGCCGAGGAGCTGGGCGACAAGGGCCTGTCGCGTGCCGTGGGCCAGGCCATGGGCCACAACCCGTTCGCGCCGGTGGTGCCTTGCCATCGGGTTCTGGCGGCGGGCAACAAGCCCGGCGGCTTCTCGGCCGGCGGCGGCGCGCTGACCAAGCTGCGCATGCTCGACATCGAGGATGCGCGGCCTAACGGGATGGCTTCGCTTTTTTAGCGGCGCTTCCCCGCAGCTCAGGTGACCGGCACCGGCAACCGATGCAGCCCCGCGATGCGCGACGCGAAGATGATCGCCGCCTGCAGCACGAACCCTGCAAGCGCCAGCAGCAGGCAGGCCGGCTCGCCCCAAGCGGCCCCGACCACGCCGCCCAGTGCTGCGCCGATGGGCCGCGCCCCCGCATTGATCGTGAGGAACACGGCCGACACCCGGCCCAGCATCGTCGCTGCCGTCACGCTCTGGCGCAGCGTGGTCGTGGTAATGACCCACACCATCGGACCCGCGCCGAACAGAAAGAACGAGAGCGCGGCCAGCGCGGCGGTCGGTACGACGAGCGTGGCCGCCATCGCCGCCGCTGCAACAACCGCGACCGCGGGCCCGACCTGGATGGCGCGGCCGAACGCCAGGCACGCCACTGCGCGCGGCGTCAGCAGCGCGCCGACGACCATGCCCGCGCCATACATCGCCAGCGTGAGGCCGACCGCCTGCGCGCCCAGGCCAAGCACCCGCACCGCATAGGGCACGTAGCCGGCCTGCAGCACGAACCACGAGATGTTGAAGACCGCGCCGGTCATCAGCATCGGGCGCAGCATCTCGTGCCGCCAGACGAAGCGCGCGCCGTCGCGCACCTCGAGCAGCGGATGCCGTCCGGAGGTGGGTGCGCGGGGCACCTCGCCCAATCGCAGCAGCAGGCCCACGGCCGCCACTGAAAGCACCGCAGCCAGAACGAACGCGGCAGACGCACCGGCCCACGCCACCAGTGAGCCCGCGAGCGCGGGGCCGGCGGTGAATGCTGCGCTGCGCGCCAGTTCGAGCCGTCCGTTGGCCACGGCCAGCGCCTCACGCGGCACGAGTGCCGGCACCAGCGCGGGCGCCGCGACGCTGAAGCCCACGGTGCCCACCGCGCCCAGGAAACCAAGCGCGGCCAGCCAGCCGATGCTGAGCTTCGACGCGAACACCATCGCCAGCAGCACGAGCAGCGACACCGCCCGCAGCCCCTCGGCCCAGACCATCAGCCGCCGCCGCGACATGCGGTCCGCGAGCAGGCCCATGGGCATCGAGACCAGCAGGAAGGGCAGTGTCTGCACCGCCGCGAGAAAGCCGATTTCGCCCGGCCCTGCGCCGAGCGCCAGCACGGCAACCAGTGGCACGGCCGCAAGGCTCAGTTGCTCGGCGGACTGCGCGGCAAGGTTGGACCAGGCCAGGTTCTGGAAGGAGGGGGGAAGGAATGTAGGGGGCATGCACTCATCTTGCGAGCAGCGAGCTCGTGGCGCCGGCCGTTTCCGGACGCACAAGCATCCGCCGCACGCCGATCGACTACGCGCCCTGGGCCTGCATCTCCACGAACCATTCGGCCACGTACGCCGCTTCCGGCGCGGCATCGGGCGCCAGGCCGTAGTAGTACCGCTCCAGCGGCATGCGCAGCGTGGGCAGCGGCGACTGCAGGCGGCCCGAGGCCAGGTCGTGCGCCACCAGCGATGTCGGCGCCAGCGCAATGCCAAGCCCATCGACCGCGGCCTGCAGCACGAAGTGCAGGTGGTCGAACTGCAGCCGGCCCGCCGGCCGCGCGCGCGGCGCGCCGACCTGCTTCCTCCAGTCGTCCCAGTCGTCCTCGCGGGTCCTGGCCGACAGCAGCACGTGTGAGGCGAGCGCGCGCAGGTCGTCCAGCGGATGGGCCTTGAACAGCGAGGGCGCACCGACCACCAGAACCTCGTCTTCGAGAAAGGGCTGCACCTCCATCGAGGACGGCCAGCCTTCCAGGCCGCGACGCACCGCGATGTCAAAACTGCCGACGGCCTGTTCGGGCATGACGGTGCTGGTGACGACTTGCGGCTCGATGTCGGGGTGGCGCTCGACGAAGGAGGGCAGGCGTGGAATGAGCCAGCGCACCGCGAAAGAAGGGCGCACGTTGATCCGCACCGCGCGGGCCGCCTCCCGCGACTGCAGCGCCCGCGCCGCCGCGCCGATCTGTGCAAGCGCTGGCTCCACCTCCGCGAAGAACTGCTGTCCCTCGGCAGTCAGCGCCACCTGCCGGATGCGGCGCTCGAACAGCGAGATGCCAAGGAACTCCTCCAGGCTCTTGATCTGCCGGCTCACCGCGCTGTGCGTGACGTGCAGCTCGAGCGCCGCACGCGTGAAGCTCAGGTGACGTGCCGCGGCGGTAAAGGCGCGCACGGCGTTGAGGGGAGGCTCTCGAAGCGGCATGCGTGCAATTTTCTCACGCATGACGGGCGTTAATGTCGTTTGTCGGCGGGGCAGGCGGCGGCGCACCATCAGCGCCCGATGTCTCGCACCCAACACGCTTCCAGCCCCACGTCCACCGACCTGAATTCCCGCCACGCGGCGATGGCGCTCGGCCTTTCACTGCCGGCCGACGTGGTGCTCTACCTGCTGCTGCCGATGTATGCCAGCCAGTTCGGCGTGACGCTTGCCGAGGCCGGCATGCTGCTCGCGGCCAACCGCCTGGTGCGCATCGCCGGCTATGGTTTCGTCGCGCGCTTCTACGCCCGCAACGGCGACCGGCTGACCTGCACCATTGCGGTGGTGGCGGCTGCCGTGTGCGGCTTGGGCTACGCCACGCTTTCGGGCTTCTGGGCGCTGCTGCCGCTGCGGCTGATGTGGGGCCTGTGCTTCGCGGCGCTGAACCTGTCGACGCAGGCGCTGGCCACGGCCGACCCGGTGGGTGCCGCACGGCGCAACGGGCGTTCGCGCGCCTTCATTGCGGTGGGGCCGGTGCTCGCGCTGCCGCTGGGCGCGTTGCTGGCGCACTGGACGGGGCCGCGCGCGATCTTCGGCATCCTCGCGGTGTTCTCGCTGCTTGCGTGGTGCGTCACGCGGCGGCTTCCGGCGGCGCCGCATCCCGTGACCAGGCCGGCGAAGCGCTTCAAGCTGCCCAACAGCCTGGACGGCTGGTCGTTCATGGAAGGGCTGACGCTCGACGGGCTCTTCATCGTCGGCCTCTCTTACCTGGGCAAGGACCTGCTGCCGGGCGGCGCCGTGATCGTGGCCGGCGTACTGATGGCGTTGCGCTACCTCGCGGAGATTCTGCTGAGCCCGGTGGGCGGGCGCATGGCAGAGCATTTCGGCGCCGAGCGCCTGCTTGTGAGCCTGTCGCTCGTCACCGCCATCGCGCTCGTGGGCTTCGGCCTCGGCTGGCTGTGGAGCTGCGCGGCGCTGATCGTGGTGCTGCGCGCCCTGCAGCTGCCGCTGCTGCCGCCCATCGTGGCCCGCCGCACGCCGGGGCCGGAGCGTTTGCAGGCGCTGGCGGCCCGCTCCGTGTGGCGCGACATCGGCGCCGGCACCGGGCCGCTGATCGCGGGCCTGCTGCTGCCGGTCGCGTCGCCGCCGTGGATCTATGGCGTGGCTGCCTCGCTGCTCGCGCTGATGGCGCTGGCCTGCGGCTGGAGTGCATCGCCACTTGAAGCCGACGCCGCGCGCACGGCCGGTTGACCGGCCACATGCCTCCTTCAGGAATCATCGCCATGACCACACTGCTACTCCATCGACGTTCGCCCAAGAAAAAGCCCGCATCAGCGGGCTTCCTGGAGCGGTCTGCACTGACAGAATCAACGCACCCAGTGACAAACACGGTGGTGATGACGTGCATCCCACTTGCACACCTTGTGCTTCTTGGGGTGGTACGGCGCTGCCGAGGCGATGCTCGGTGCCAGCATGGCGAGGCCGGCGAACGCGAGGATGCTGGAGAGGATGAGCTGCTTGGTCTTCATGGGGTTCTTTCTAAGCAAAGACATCGAAGAAATGCGTCGTTCAACGGGCGCTCTTGAAAAACGATCAGAGTTCACATTCGGATGACGTTTTGTACGAATCAAGCGTGAAAAATCGCACAGATCAATGGGGCCGAAATGTTGGGGCTAACCCGTATCAGGCCTGCCCGGGCAGCGCCGCCTGCTCCGTGCGCGCGTCGTGCCCGATGATCAGCACCAGCCCGAACGCCACCGCAGACAGCAGCGCCAGAAAGATCACCGCGTAGATGTCGTTGCCCATCCTGTCTTTCAGCGCGCCGAAGATCGTCGGGCCGATGTAGCCGCCCAGGTTGCCGATGGAGTTGATCCACGCAATGCCCGCCGCAGCCGCCGTACCGCTCAGGATGGCGGTGGGCAGGGTCCAGAAGGTGGGCAGTGCGCTGAAGATGCCGAAGGCGGCGAGCGTCACGACGGCCATCTTCGGAATGGGCGCGCTGGTCTGGGCGGCCAGCACCAGGCCGATGAAGATGCAGGCCAGCGGAATCAGCAGGAACCACTTGCGTTCCTTGCGCGCGTCGGAGGCACGCGTCCAGAACAGCATGGCGATGGCGCCGACCAGGTACGGGAAGGCGTTGATGAAGCCGATCTCCACGTTGCTCAGCCCGCCGAAGCCCTTGATGATCTGCGGCAGGAAGAAGCTCAGGCCGTACAGCGGCACGGTGATGCCCATGTAGACGAAGCCCAGCCCGATCACGCGCGGGTTCAGCAGCGACTGCTTCCACGAGATCGGGTTGATCGCCTCGCGGTTGCGGCGCTCCGTGTCGAGTGTCTGTTCCAGCCAGCTGTGCTCTTCCTTGGTGAGCCACTTGGCATCCTTCGGGCCGTCGGGCAGGTACATCAGCACGAAGAAGGTCAGGATCAGCGAAGGAAGCGCCTCCAGGATGAACAGCCACTGCCAGCCATGCATGCCGCCGATGCCGTCCATGTTCAGGATGTAGCCCGAGATCGGCGAGCCGATCACGGTCGAGATCGGAATGGCGAACATGAACCAGCCGACGATGCGCGCGCGGTACGCCGCCGGGAACCACAGCGTGATGTAGAAGATGACGCCCGGAAAGAAGCCGGCCTCCGCAATGCCCAGCAGGAATCGCACGATGTTGAAGCTGGTCGAGCCGCCCACCCATGCCTGGGCCGCCGAGAGGATGCCCCAGCTGAACATGATGCGGGCGATCCAGCGGCGCGCGCCGAAACGCTCCAGCGCCAGGTTGCTTGGCACCTCGAACAGGAAGTAGGCCAGGAAGAAGATGCCAGCCGCGCTGCCGAACACGGCGGCGGTGAAGCCCAGGTCCTTGGACATGGCCGCGCCTGCAAAGCCGAGGTTCACGCGATCGAGGTAGGCGATGAAGTAGCTGATCATCAGCAGCGGCAGGAGCCGCCAGCTGATCTTGGAGATGGCTCTTTGTTCGACGGTATTCACGGGTGTCTCCGGTGTTGGATGGTTTTATGGAGCTGGTCGGGGAAGGGGGAAGGGCGGGCATTGCCGCCGGGGTGTCAAGGCTGCTGTTCCTGCTGCTTTTGCTGCGCCCTCATGATCTGGTGCCGCTGCCAGTAGTGCCCGGTGGCGGCCTTGAAGTTTTCCTTCTGCTTGCCCAGGCCCGCGAGCTTCACCTTGGTGGTGCGCGCGCCCAGCATGCCCTTGTCGTGGTGGGTGACGATGAGCGTGTCGCCGAAGCTGCCGTCCTTGTAGGTCAGGCCCTTGACTTCGTCCCACGCGATCGTCGAGCCGCCGTCGGCACTGGGGTGCATGCCGGCATAGGTGATGTCGATGCGGTCGCCGTTCTTCAGCGCGAAGCCGACCGGTGGAAAGTGCCGCAGCACGATGGCACGCTCTTCCTCGGTGGCCGGCTCGTAGCGGTAGGTCAGGCTCAGCTCGTGGTTCTGCACGAAGCGCTGCTCGTAGTCGCTCCACAGGCGTTGCTCGATGGCGGGGGCGGTCTCGATGTCGTCGGCCCACGAGGCTTGCGGTGCGGTCGCGACGATGGCGCCGTAGGCGCTCTCGGGCACGTGGTGGCCGACGTTGCGCATGCGCTCCAGCAGCGGAGGGTGGCTGTCGTAGGGGTGCGGCACGTCGGCGGTCTTCATCGCCTCGATGAACGCTTCGGAGCTGGCGTAGGGCGGCAGGCCGTCCGCCACGAAGCGGGCGATGCCCAGTGCTCCGTCATGCTCGCGGTTCTGCGCGAACAGCTTGTGCTCGACGTCGTTGCGGTAGCTCGCATAGGCGGAGATCTTGATGAGCGACTGCACGATGGCCTGCGGCGCCGTGAGGCCGGCGGCCACGCGGTCGGCCTTGTATTCGCGCTCGCGGCTGTCTCGCGCCAGGGCGAACGCGAAGATCATGCGGTACAGCCGCAGCAGGTAGTGCGCCACGATGGTGAGGCCGCCGCTGCGCATCTTCCAGGTGTACTGGTCGAACTGCAGCAGCTTGGGGCCGAGCGCCGCGCTGCTGCGGGTGTCGCCGCCGCCCAGGTGCGCCAGCTCGTGCGCGAGCACCGCATCGGCCTCGGCCTGGTCGAGCACGCGCAGCAGCGGAAGGCTGACGAACAGCGTGCGGCCCTGCAGGGTGCGGCCCCTGACTTCGCACGGTGCCTCGGTCACGAAGAAGTTGGTGTCGATGCCGGCCACGATCTGGTCGGGCGGCGCGGTCTTCACGCGGCCTGCCAGTTGGCGGATGCGCTCCCACAGGCGCGGTGCGTCCGCCTGCGCGATCAGCTCGCCCTCGATCTCGTTGCCCCAGGGCAGCTTCTTGAACAGCGTGTAGATCGCGTAGAACACAGCGGCCCCGGCCATGATGCCCGCCAGCGCGATCAGCTTGACGTAGTAGCTTTGCCAGAAATAGGCCGTGAGCCAGAACGACAGCCACACCAGCATCGCGCTCTGCAGCACGACCTCAAGCGCGCTCGACACCGTCATCAGCCGCCAACCCGCGACGAAGCTGGCGTAGCGCAGCCCGCGGTTGGCGAAGGCCAGCGCGCCCAGCACCAGCGCCGCCGCGAGCAGCGCAGCACCAAGCACGATGGTCCAGGCAGCGGCGCGGTCGGCCCAGTGGAACTGCCATTGCATCGAGTAGGGGCTGCACACCTTGTCGTGGAAGTTCCTGTCTTCCGGCGCGGTGGCGTCGCAGGCCCTGGAAAGCGGATGGCTGCGATAGAAATCGGTGGCTTCGGCCTTGTCCTTGGACGAGAGCTGCGCATCGCCGGCGATGCGCTTCTCTATCGATTGCAGGAACGCCGCATCCTGCGAACGCAGCGCGTATTCGGTGAAGGCCAGCGTTGCCGCGGGAATGGCGAACAGTGACACGAGCGTGAGAACGAAAACGCGCAGGAGGTCTGCGTGGATCGTGCGGGCGAGGGCCATAAGGGTGATGCTCCTTCCTGGATAGCGGATGCTGTGAGTTGTTGTGGGGCGGTCCGGAAAGGCGATAGGGTAGCGGGTGCGGCGCGTGGAGTGAAGCCTGCTGCAGCGTCAAGCGGCGCGGGGCACCGACCAGCCGCCGAGCAAGGTTATGCCCTTTGCATTCTTCTGATTCGCGGGGTGCAGGTATAGCCTTGGCGATCATCCGTGGCCGCAAGCTTCGTCATCACTTCTTCTGTGCTTTCTTCCCATTTCAGGCTCGCGGCCATTCGAGCAATCGTTTCGAGGAGTCGCATCGCATGAGTGCTGGGTCAAACGGACAGATGCTGGCAGCCACGCTGCCTTCGGTAGTGGCGGAGCTCAACTACCTGAAGGCGGGCCAGGGCCGGCCCGTGAGCTACACCTTCGAGCCGCCGCCGGGCACGCCCTGGGTGGCTGGCGAACTGGAGCCGCGCCGCGTGACGATCCGCGATGGCCGCCCGCTGGTGGCGCTGAACGAACTGACGCTGGACCGCAGCGGCTTCACGCAGATTTCGCATCGCAGCGCGCTCGCCGATTTCTCGCGTGACGAAACGATCCGCGACATCTACTACCGCGAGTCCGAGGCCTTGCTGCGCGACCTCACCGGTGCCGAGAAGATCGTCGTGTTCGACCACACGCTGCGTGACAGCGCGCAAGGCTCGCGCCGCACGGCCGAACTGCGCGAGCCGGTGCGTCGCGTGCACAACGACCAGACTTTCGTTTCCGCGCCGCGCCGCGTGCGCGACCATCTGCCCCCCGAAGAGGCCGAGGAACGCCTGAAGCAGCGCTTCGCGATCATCAACCTGTGGCGCCCGCTGGCCACGGTCGAGCGCTTGCCGCTTGCGCTGTGCGATGCGCGCTCCATTTCACCGCAAGACATGGTGCCGAGCGACCTCGTCTATCCGGACAAGGTCGGCGAAATCTATTCCTTCACCTGGAACCCGAACCACCGGTGGTACTGGTTCCCGCGCCTGCGGCCCGACGAGGCGCTGCTGCTGAAGATCTACGACTCGCGCGAAGACGGCGTGGCGCGCTTCACCGCGCACACCGCGTTCGAAGACCCGACCGGTTCGCGCGAGGCGCCGCCTCGCCGCAGCATCGAACTGCGCGCGCTGGTGTTCTGGCCCGCCGGCAAGTAAGTCGAAACCGTTCATCCGGGCGAAGTCTTCGCAGCCTCGCGCCTGCGCGATTCTTTGGCCAGGATTAGCTCTGGCCAGAAGCAGACCCCACGCCTGCAGCGATTGCCGTGCTTGACGACAATCGGTTCAATGCGTTCTTCCCCCTTCTTCAAGATGGCCCTGCTGCTGGGCCTGCTCTCGGCCATCGGGCCATTCGCCATCGACATGTACCTGCCGGCGCTGCCCGCCATCGGACAGAGCCTGCGCGCCGACATCGGTGCGGTGCAGATGAGCCTCACGGCCTTCTTCCTGTCGCTCGGCGCGGGCCAGCTGCTGTACGGGCCGATCTCCGACATGGTGGGCCGCAAGCCGCCGCTGTATGCGGGGCTGCTGCTGTTCGCGCTCGCCAGCGTGGGCTGCGCGATGGCAACCGACATCCAGACGCTGATCGTGCTGCGCTTCGTCCAGGGCCTGGGCGCCGCGGCCGGCATGGCGATCCCGCGTGCGGTGGTGCGCGACCTGCACACGGGCACCGATGCCGCACGGCTCATGTCGCTGCTGATGCTGGTGTTCAGCGTGTCGCCAATCCTCGCGCCGCTCGCGGGGAGCGCGGTGATCGCGGTTGCGGGCTGGCGCGGCGTGTTCTGGGCCGTGACCGTCGCGGCCGTCGCGGGCCTCGCGATGATGGTCAAGCTGCTCGACGAAACGCGCCCCGCCTCGGAACGCGTCGAGAGCAGCCTCGGCAGCGCGCTGTCGGCCTACTGGCTGCTGCTGCGCGACGCGCACTACCTCGGGCTGGTGTTCATCGGCAGCTTCGCGATGGCGGGCTTCTTCACCTACCTCGCGAATTCATCGTTCGTGATGATCGACCACTACGGCCTGTCGCCCGCGCTCTACAGCGTGGCCTTCGGCGTGAACGCGGCGGCCTTCATCGGGGCCTCGCAATTCACCGGCTCCCTGGGCGAGCGCTACGGGCTGGTCAATCTCGTGAAGTTCGGCGTGGTGTGCTGCGGTGTTGCAATGCTCGCGATGTTCGCCTACTTCGCGATGGGCGGCGACAGCCTCTGGGTGCTCATCGTGCTGTACTTCATCGCCTCGGGCTTCATGGGACTGGTGATCCCGACCACCGGCGTGCTGGCGCTCGAGAAGCACGGCGCGATCGCAGGCACCGCCTCGGCGCTGCTCGGTACGCTGCAGATGCTGACGGGCGCACTGGCGATGGCGGTGGTGGGCTTTTTCACCGACGGCCGGCCGCTGCCGATGGTGGCCGGCATGGCCGGTGGCGCGCTCATCGCACTGGTGCTGACCTGGCTCACGCTGGGCGGCGTGGGCTCCGAACAGGCGCGCAGGGCGCAGCGGGCCTGATGAACACGGTACGCGCAGGCGCCGGGCTCCCGGTGGCCGAAGACCACGACGACGCAGCCCGCAAACCCTTGGACGGGCTGGCCCTGCCGGAGCGCGGCTGGGCAATGCTGGTCATCATCCTCGGGCTGATCGTGGCGGTGCTCGACGGCACCATCGTCAACCTCGCACTGCCGGGCATCGCGCGCGAGCTGCAGGCCAGCCCGTCCCAGGCGATCTGGGTGGTCAATGCGTACCAGATCGCGACGCTGGTGATGCTGCTGCCGCTGGCTTCGCTGGGCGACCTCGTGGGCTACCGGCGCGTGTACCTCGTGGGCATGGCGGTGTTCGCGCTGTCGTCGCTGGCCGCCACGTTTGCCAATTCGCTCGGCACGCTGATCGCCGCACGTGCCTTCCAGGGGCTGGGCGCCGCCGGCATCATGAGCGTGAACGCGGCGCTGGTGCGGCTGACGTATCCGTCGGCGCAGCTGGGCAAGGGCATGGCCATCAACTCGCTGGTGGTCGCGACGTCTTCCGTGGCCGGGCCTTCGGTGGCTGCGGCCATCCTGTCGGTGGCCTCGTGGCCGTGGCTCTTCGCCATCAACGTGCCGCTGGGCATCGTCACCTTCGCGCTGGGCATGCGGGCGCTGCCGTTCAACCGCGTGGCGCCGGCTGCGGGGCTGCGGTTCTCGCCGGTCGACGTGGCGCTCAACGTGCTGATGTTCTCGCTCGTGTTCCTCGGTGTGGACCGGCTCGGCGTGCGCGAGGGGGCGGTGCAGGGCGCTGGCGGTTCGCAGGCCTCGGCCTGGGGCATCCTGCTGGCCGGGGTGGTGGTCGGCTTCATCTACCTGCAGCGCCAGCGCAGGCAGGCGGTGCCGCTGTTCCCCATCGACCTGCTGCGCATTCCGGTGTTCGCGCTGTCGATGGGCACCTCGGTCGCCGCGTTCTGCGCTCAGATGCTGGCCTACATCGCGCTGCCATTCCTGCTGCTGGACGTGTACGGGCGCAGCCACATCGAGGCCGGGCTGCTGATCACGGCATGGCCGCTGGCCATCGTGGTGATGGCGCCCATCGCCGGGCGCCTGATCGGCCGCTACCCCGACGGACTGCTGGGCGGCATCGGGCTGGGCCTGCTGGCCAGCGGCCTGGCGCTGCTGGCGGCGCTGCCTGCGCACCCGGGCGATGCCGACATCGCCTGGCGCATGGCGCTGTGCGGGCTGGGCTTCGGACTGTTCCAGTCGCCCAACAACCACACCATCGTGACCTCTCCGCCCGCGCACCGCAGCGGCGCGGCCAGCGGCATGCTGGGCACGGCCCGGCTGACCGGGCAGACGCTGGGGGCGGTGGTGCTGGCGGGGGTCTTCAGTGTCTGGAGCCCGCACGGGGGGCATGGCCCGGTGGTGGCGCTGGTGCTGGCAGCCAGCTGTGCCGCGGTGGCGGCGGTTTTCAGCACCCTGCGCCTCAGGACGTAGGGCCGGGCGAGGGCGGTTAATTGGTTTCAATTCCAGGCCCCAGCGGCTGAATGAGTTAGGGTACTCACCTATGACGGAAGTACCTGACACCGTGGTCTGCCCGGGTTGCGATGCGGTCTACAGCCGCACGCCGCTGCAGCCGCGCGACGTGGCGCACTGTCCACGCTGCGGCACCGAGCTCGACCGGCACCCCGGCCGGCAGGAGCACCGCATTCTCCCGCTGACGGTGGCCTGCCTGATCATGTTCGCCATCGCGAACATGTTTCCCATCGTCGAGATCGAGCTTCAGGGCCTGCGCAGCCAGACCACGCTGGCCGGCGCGGTGGTGGCGCTGGGCGCCGAGGGCATGTCGGTGGTGGCGCTGCTGGTGCTGGCCACGACCATTCTTTTTCCCTTCCTGCAGCTGTGCATCCTCGCGTACCTGCTGGTTCCGCTGAGTCGCGAGCGCCGGCCCGGGGGCTTCGCGCTGCTGGTGCGGCTGATGCAGTCGCTGCGGCCCTGGGGAATGATCGAAGTGTTCCTGCTCGGCGTGCTGGTGGCCATCGTCAAGCTCTCCAGCATGGCGACCGTGGTGCCGGGCGCGGCGCTGTGGGCCTTCATGGCGCTCACGGTCATGCTGACGGTGGTGCTGTCGTTCAACCCCGGCGCGTTCTGGGAAATGACGTTTCGACCGAAGGGCGAGGCGCAGGATGAAGGAGCGCCGGCATCATGAAGCTGTTCGCCTTCCCGTGGCCGCGCGAACCCCGCGAGGCCGACGATGCTCACGACCTCCACGACGAGGACGCGCATGTCCCTACCGCCGCCTCGCTAGGCCTCACGGCCTGCCCACACTGCGCCGCCGTCTGGAAGGGGGCCCAAGAGGGCGAGGCCTGCGGCCGCTGCGGCACGCGCCTGCACACGCGCAAGCCGCAGAGCCTGAACCGTACCTGGGCCCTGCTGATCGCGGCGTGCATGATGTACATCCCGGCCAACCTGCTGCCGGTGATGATCACGCGCACGCTGTTCGGCACGCAGAACGACACCATCCTGAGCGGGGTGATCTATTTCTGGGTGTCGGGCGCCTACGGGCTGGCGGCCATCGTCTTCATCGCGAGTTTCCTGGTGCCGCTGTTCAAGCTGGCGGTGCTTTTCCTGCTCGTGGTGCTGGCGCAGCGCGGCAGTACCTGGCGCCGGCGCGAGCGGGCGAAGCTGTATCACATCATCGAGGTCATCGGCCGCTGGTCGATGCTCGACGTGTTCGTGGTGTCGCTGCTGACCGGGCTGGTGCAGATCCAGGGTTTCGCGGTCATCACCGCGGGCGTGGGCATCGCGGCCTTCGGGTCGGTGGTGGTGCTGACCATGCTGGCCTCGCTGAGCTTCGACCCGAAGCTCACGTGGGACAGCGAAGTGGCACAGGGACATGAAATCGGAGACGAGAAACCAGCATGAGTGAAGAAGACCAACCCCAGGACAAACCGACGCCCCCGCCCGCGCTGCCCAGGCCGCGCGTGGTGCGCCGGCGCGAATGGCTGCCCTCGCTGATCTGGCTGATTCCCATCGTGGCTGCGCTGGTCGGCATCACGCTGGTCGCACGCATCCTGCTAGAGCGCGGGCCCGAGGTGGTGCTGACCTTCAAGACGGCCGAGGGCCTGGAGGCCGGCAAGACCGCCGTGAAGTACAAGGACGTGCAGATCGGCCTCGTCACCCATCTGCGGCTGGCGCGCGACCGCTCGCACGTGCGCGTGCTGGTGCAGTTCAACAAGGACGCCAAGGGCTTCACCGCCGCGGACTCGCGCTTCTGGGTGGTGCGGCCCCGGCTCGACACCTCGGGCATCTCGGGGCTCAACACCTTGCTGTCGGGCGCTTACATCGGCGCCGACGCGGGCGTGTCGGAAGACACCGCGGGCGAGTTCACCGGGCTCGAAACCCCGCCCATCGTCACGCGCGACGACTCGGGCAAGCAGTTCCTGCTGCGCGCCAACGACGTGGGCTCGCTCGACGTGGGCTCGCCGGTGTACTTCAGGCGCATCAAGGTAGGGCAGGTGGCGGCCTACGAACTCGATGGCGATGGGCGCGGCGTGACCATGCGCGTCTTCGTGAACTCGCCCTACGACAAGTTCGTGGGCATGAACACGCGCTTCTGGCAGGCCAGCGGCATCGACGCGCAGCTCAGCGCCAGCGGCTTCACGCTGCGCACGCAGTCGCTGGCGACCATCCTGCTCGGCGGCATCGCCTTCCAGGCGCCCGACGACACGATGGGCCCGGTCGCGAAGGAGAATGCCGCCTTCGCGCTGGCGCAGGACGAAGCCGCCGCCATGAAGGAGCCCGACGGGCCTTCGCAACCGCTGCTGATGTACTTCAACCAGTCGCTGCGCGGCCTGACGCCGGGTGCGCCGGTGGATTTCCGCGGCGTGGTGATCGGCGAGGTCAAGTCGATCGGCGTCGAGTTCGACCGCGCCGAGCGCGAGTTCCGCATGCCGGTGCTGGTGCAGGTCTACCCCGACCGGCTGCGCCGCCGCGCCGGCGAGAGCGGCACCGAATCGCGCGCCACCCAGCAGGAGCGGCTGCGCTTCCTGGCCGAGAAGGGCCTGCGCGCCCAGCTGCGCAACGGCAACCTGCTGACGGGGCAGGTCTACGTGGCGCTCGACTTCTTCCCGAAGGCGCCGCCGGTCAAGATCGACCTGACGAAGAATCCGGTCGAGCTGCCCACCGTGGCCAACAGCCTCGACGAGATTCAGTCGCAGGTGCAGGAAATCGCGACCAAGCTCAACAAGGTGCCGTATGAGCAGATCGCGGGCGACCTGCGCACCACGCTCGCGGCGCTCAACAAGACGCTGACGACCACCGAGCAGACGGTGAACCGCATCAACAACGACGTCACGCCCGAGCTGGCCGCGGCCATGAAGGACGTGCGCAAGACCGTGAGCTCGGCCGAGCGCACGCTGGCCGACGACTCGCCGCTGCAGCAGGACATGCGCCAGACGCTGCAGGAGCTGACGCGCGCCGCGGGCTCGGTGCGCGTGCTGACCGACTACCTCGAACGCCATCCCGAGTCGCTGCTGCGCGGCAAACCGGACGACAGGAAATGAAGAAGAACCTAGCCTTCCTCGCGCTGGCGGCCCTGCTCGCGGGCTGCGCCAGCAAGCCCGACAGCTACTACACGCTGGCCAGCCCGGTGGCCGCCGCCGAGGCTGCGCCTTCGACGCTCGGCAGCGCCGCGCCGCTCTACATCGAGCTCGCGCCCGTGGCCGTGCCCGAGCGCTTCGCGCGGCCGCAGATGGTGGTGCGCCAGCCCAACGGCAGCGTGCAGGTCGAGGTGCTGGAGCAGCACCGCTGGGCCTCTTCGTTCGAGAACGAGCTGCGCGATGCACTGGCCAGCGGCATCGCCGGGCGCCTCGGCGCGCTGGACGTGACCAAGGGCGGCCGGCAGGGCTCGCAGCCGGTGTGGCGCATCGCGGTGCAGCTGCGGCAGTTCGACGCGGTCGATGGCGGGCGCGTCGATGCCAGCTTCGGCTGGACGCTGCGGCGCTCGGACGAGGCACGCACGGTGGTGTGCCAGCTGGACCTCGGCGAGGCCGTGGGCACCGGGATGGACGCGGTGGCGCAAGGGGCGCAGCGCGTGGCGTCGGCGGCGGCCGCAGCGATGGCGCGCAGCGTGAATGCGGCGCGCGCGAATCCGTCGGCCACTGCCTGCGCGACGACCTGACCTCGTCTTTCTCCCTCCCCCTCTGGGGGAGGGAGAAAGA
>NZ_JBGLYU010000072.1:0-18949 GCF_047304235.1 Variovorax sp. Varisp36 | reverse complement strand
CCCCTGATTGGCGGCCTGCCGGCACCTGCACCGTCGCCCGCGGCCCCACCCGATCCTTCACCCTCGCCGAGCCCGGCGCCAGCGCCTTCGCCGGCACCAACACCCACGCCTGCTGCATCTGGCTACGCGGCATGCGTCAACGAGGCCGACTGGCATGAAGGCACCACGCTGTCGCAGCAGATTCGCGTCACCCTGGCCTCCGGCCAGACCACGACCTCCGAGACCACCGTGCGCACGACCGGCGCACGTCAATCCTTCGCCGGTACCAACCCCGTCCCCTGGACTACCCCGCTGCCGAACGGCGACGTGTCCACGACGTACACCGATCTTGCGGGTGGCAACGTCATCCAATATGGCTTCGAGGCCAAGACGGCCACGCAAACCAACACCGGCGTCTACGATCCGCCACCGGCCTGGCCGATGGACATGCCCCAGGGCCAGGCGGTGGTCCGCACCTGGGACACGAAGATGACGATCACGGGTTCGAGCGGCACATCGGTGGTCGACCAGGGCACCATGAAGGACGAGGTCACCTACCTGGGCCAGGAGAGCGTACAGACCGCGCTCGGCACCTTTGTCGCCTGCAAGGTGAGCGCCCATATGTACTTGACAAGCGGCGGAACCACGACCGATCAAGGCACCGCGATCAGTTGGATGGCGGCCGAAGGTCCCTATCGCGGCCAAGTCCTCAAGGGCGAGACGCGTGACAGCAAGGGAGCGCTGCTGGCGACCAACGAATCCGTGAACATGACATACACGCCCAAATAAAAAAACGCGCAGCCCGGGCTGCGCCCGTCCTTTCAAAGGTGCCTCGGTCCGGCTCCCTTCGCGCGGTTCTTTCCGTCGAACGGGGCCGGCCTTTTGCTTCACCCGGCCAGCCATCCCACCTCGCGCGCCACACGCAATAGCTCGACGCGGTTGGCCGCGCCACTGAGCTGCAGCATGTTGGTCATGTGCATCTTGATGGCCCGCTCGGTCAGCCCGATCGTGGCGGCGATGGCCTTGTTGCTCATGCCTTCGCTCAGGTGCTGCAACACCTGGGCCTGGCGTGGCGTGAGGCGCACCGACCGCGCCACCTGCGCCTGCACCGACACCTCCGGCGCCGGCCAGCGGGCCTGGCCATCGAGCGCCGCGTCGATGGCCGTCCACATCGACCGGGCATCCTCGCTCTTGCGCAGGAAGCCGTGGGCGCCGTGCTGGCGGCAGGTCTGCGGCAGATGCGGCCGCGTATCGCCCGTGATGACGATGCGCGCGACGCGAGGGTGACGACCGGCAAAGGCGTCCAATGCGGCCAGACCTCCAGCCTGCGGGTCACCGAGATGCATGTCGATCAGCACGCCCTGCACCTGCTGCGCGTCGGCGAGTGCCAAGGCCTCGTCCAGGGTGCCGGCGCACAGAACCCGAACCTCGGGTCGCAGCGCGCGCAAGCCGAAAGCGAAACCGGTCCGGTATAGAGGGTGGTCGTCCAGCAACAGCAGGGTGACGGCGGTAGACGTTGCGTCGAGCATGGGCATGGAAGTCCAAAGAAATGCTGATCAATAGATCGCGGCGGGCACGGCCCGTGCATGTGCATGTGCATGTGCATGTGCATGTGCATGTGCATGTGCATGTGCATGTGCATGTGCATGTGCATGTGCATGTGCGAAGGTACCGCAAATCACAGCACCATCGAGATGAACCAACGCAGCTTTGCCCCGCCGAGCAGGCGATGAAGAAGAAGCGCACACGACGCGAGAAATTTCTGACCGACATGGAACGCGTTGTACCGTGACTTCGCTTAGGGCCCATTAAGGAACGTCGATCAAGTCGTAAATTGATTTGATGACAAGCCTGGGTGTTGTGCATCTGCGCTCGCAGGCCCGTTGCACTGGCATTCGATGTGTTTCAGGGCTCCTGTAGCGTCCCTCAGGCCGCGTGCGGACGCACCTGTCCCATCATCGCAACCAGCTTCCTTCTAGCCATCCACAAGTTCGACAGCGCAAACAGCGTGATCACGTGCGCCGTGTTCTTGGCCAGCCCCTTGAACCGCACCTTCGTGAGGCCGAACTGCCGCTTGATCACCCGGAACGGGTGCTCCACCTTCGCCCGGATGCTGGCCTTCTCATATTCGTTCTTGCGCGCTCTGGCCTTGGCTCGTCCCTCGGGCATCTTCGCCATGTCACTGGGCCGGCCCGCAATGTGCCACTGCACATCGCCCGTCACCCGCGCCTGCGCGCCCCGATAGTCCGAGTCGGCCCACGCCTGCTCTTCCTTGCCGTGCAGCAAGTCAGCCACCTGTTCCACGTCCGCTTCGTTGGCGGCCGTCGCCGTCACGGTATGCACCAGGCCCGACTCGGCATCCACCACAATGTCCGCCTTCATGCCGAAGTGGTGAGTCGGCCGAGGGAACTGCCCCCTCCGCCGCTCGCAGAACCGTACGTGACACTCTCGCGTCATACGGCTCCCGTCATCCAACCTGTGGTCCAGCCACGCGCCAGTGATGGAACAGCAGCGGTTCAGCGCTTTGCATCTTGTCCAGCCATTCGACGCTAGCCGCCTTGCGGCGGTGAAGGGCCTTGTACTTTCGTCGGGCCCAACGTTCGAGCGCGCGATCAATGTGCTGGAAGATACCAAGCATGGCGGTCCGGTAGAACGCGCTGTAGTATTGCCACCACCCTTGTATCACCGGGTTGTATAGCCGAGCCACGTCAGCCAGCGTCACGTGTGTCTGGCGATTGAGTCGCCAGCGGCGCACCGCCTGCCGCATTCGCCGCAAGGCATCATCACTGGCTCCCGGCAGGAAGCTCGTGAAGAGCTGGTCTTGCTTGCTGTGAGCCTTCCTTGGCCTGAACGTAAAGCCCAGGAAGGTGAAGCTCACATTCGAATACTGTTCGGTGCGGTTGCTGTCCTTGCAATACACAACCTTCGATTTCTCAGGATGCATCGTCAACCCGCAGCCCGTCAGCCGTGACGCGATGGAGCGCATCACGTACTCCGCCTGCTGCCGACTGCGGCAGTGAACCACCGCGTCGTCTGCATACCGGGCGAACGGACAGTTCGGGCTGGTGCGTTGCATCCAGGTGTCGAAGGCGTAGTGCATGAACAGATTCATCAGGATGGGACTGACCACTCCGCCCTGCGGAGTACCGCGGTCGCGCGGAACGCGAGCGCCGTCCTCCGTTTCGAACGGTGCAACCAGCCACCGTTCGATGTACAGAAGAATCCAGTCTTCCTTGATGTGGGCGCGTACCGCCTTCATCAACAGCCTGTGATCAATCTGATCAAAGGCCGCCTTGATATCAAACTCCACGACCCAGTCATATCGCCAGCAGCGTTCACGAGTGATCGCCACGGCCTGCTTCGCCGACCGTCCTGGCCGGTACCCATAAGAGTCCGGATGGAAGATCGGGTCCAGCTCTGGCTCGATGAGACGCTTGACTACGGTTTGCGCAACACGGTCAGAGACCGTGGGCACTCCCAGCTTTCGCGTGCCTCCCGATGCCTTTGGAATCTCCACCTGCTTGACCGGCGGCGGGAAGTACGACCCCGACGACATCCGGTTCCACAGCTTGTACAGATTCTTCGACAGGTCCTGCTCGAAGTCGGCGATGGTCTCATCGTCGACGCCGGCAGCACCGCGGTTGGCCTTGACTTGCTGGTATGCCTCCCATACCGTCCGCTTCGCTATGCCGTAAGGTTTCGCCGAGTTCACGCCGCTCATCCCCGGAGGTTGGCGACCTTCGTCGGCAGGATAACGCCGCCCCTTCGCTCCACCCCCATTACAGAGGCTTCATCGCTACTACGGGAGGCTCCGCCCCTCACCCCAGCGTCGGTATTCTTCCTCATGGTGTTGGCCACTTGTCATTTCCCTTTGCATCTGGAACAAGGTTCTCACGTTCCGTACTAAAGCCTGTATTGAGATCATGCCGCCTATACACCGGCTGCCATCGGGTCCGTAGACAGGTATCGCCCCGATTCGTCCTGAAGCCAATGGTCCACCTCAGTTTTGACAGCGCTTTAGGCATAACGATGCGTCGTCGGACGGTTTGCTTTCGCTCATCTTCTCAATACGTACCTGCCACCCCTCAAGGGATGACTTTCGCCCAGTCGCTCACCACCGCGCCTTTTGAACGCAGCAGCACCGGGTGGTTTGAAGCCAGCTCCTGCAAGCCGGTTCCGGGAGGCCTACTTCCATCTTCAGTACAGCACCACAGGTCTGCCGCCTGTGTTCGTGACACACGCCACTGGTTGCCCTTCTTCGTCTGGTGCATCTCCGGATCTCGCTCGCCACTTTCGTTCTTGGTCGAACTGGGCGCCGCAATGATGGTTGCGTCCACGATAGAGCCGCGCTTCAAGAGCAGTCCCTTCCTGGCCAGATGGGCGTTGACCTGCTTGAAGATGTCTTCGGCCAGATCGCTGGCCTCCAGCAGGTGGCGGAAGTTCAGGATGGTCGACTCGTCAGGGATCGCCTCCAGACCGAGTCCGGCGAACGTGCGCAGCGAGGCGATCTCATACAGGGCCTCTTCCATCGCGGGGTCGCTCAGTGCGAACCAGTTCTGCATCAGGTGCACGCGCAGCATGGCTTGCAGCGGGTAAGGTCGACGGCCTCGGCCTGCCACTGGATAGTGGGGTTCGATGACCTTGAGCAGTGCCTTCCACGGCACTACAAGCTCCATCTCGCCAAGGAAGACTTCGCGCCTGGTCTTCTTCCTCTTGCCCGCTTGCTCCGCATCCGCAAAACTGATCTGGCTCATCGCTCGTGCTCCTTTGCAGGATTCAGTCCTTCATGCAAGAAACGTGCTCTTGTTCAGACCTTCCCTTGTTCAGACCTTCCCTAACTTTCTCCAACGCCATAGCGTCGACTATGTCGCGCCGAGTTAGCGGTGTGATTTTCATCGGTTATTTTGATCCGGATCGTTGACGCTGACACCAATTGACCGACCAAAGGGAAAGAGGCCACAACTCCAAAGTCCGGATGCTAGATCAATCCCGATCTGTCGAGCAAGCGCAAGAAGACGCGGCGCGAGGTCTTCCTCGAAGAGATGGAGCAGGTGGTGCGAATCCCGTCGAGCCTATTGCCGAATTTTCCCCGCACCGCTCACAATGGACAGTTCTACGCGATGTGAGCCTGTCCGCATTCCAGGCTTGAACGACAGCAAATACCCACCTACGTCGTAGTTGTCCATCGCGTCCAAAGCCGCAGCCGTCCCTTCCCGCGTGGGTGCTCGACCCTGCCGCCGCACCGCTTCGACAATCACCTTGGCGGCAATAAAGCCTTCCATCATTGAGAAGCTCACGGGAACGTCTGGCTTGCCAGTCTGCGCAACAAGATCGTTGAACTCCTTGGTCACCTTGCTTGCGATCGTGTATGGACTCGGCGTAACCTGCGCAATCACGACTCCTTGCAACTGCTCTTTCGAAAGACGCTTCGCCATCTGTTCAATGTCCGAACCTGAATGCGAGAAGATCTGCGCCCCACCGCCGATCGCTCGATACTGCTCGATGAAGTTGGCTGCCGTGGCGCCCGACGTAATAAGCAAGACTGCTTGTGGCTGCGCCTGCAAGAATTCGTTGGCCGCCTTGCCAATGCTGTTGGCCCCCGGCTGATAGGCGGCTTGCACGATGATTCGAGCCTTAGCCTTCTTGGTCGCTTCATCAATTGCGGCCATGAGGTTCGAGTTGTTGGGTCCCCCTTCGTAGAAGAGTCCTAACCTTGTGATGCCGATCGTGGCGAGGTGTTCCGTGAGCTTGGTGATCTCGTCACGCAATCCTGCGCGGACGTTGTAGACGTACGGCGTCTCCGCCCTAATTTCCCACGAGCGATAGCCGACGAGAGCGATCCCTTCCTGCTGCAGAATATTCGACGCAAGCAATGCCGAGATATTGTTGTTGCCGAAGTAGCCGCTGAGCACAAGAGGCTTCGCCTGCGTGAGCAATTCCTTTGTGAGCGAGACGGTGTCCTCGTGACGGCTGCCGTCGTCCTTTCTCACAAGAACAAACTGGTTGCCATTCATGCCTCCCGACTTGTTGACATGCGTGAAGTACAGTTCCATGCCATCGCCGTAGGCACGACCTTGACCTGCCTCGGGGCCCGACAACGGCCCTACTTGGCCCACCACCAAGTTTGCAGCTTGGATGGCACTTGCGTACAACGACAAGATGGCGAACAAGAGGCCACACATCCTAGCTCTCGCGCTTGAACTGCCGCCGTGAATGGCCGCTCCGCCGTGACAGATGCGTGATGCAAAAGCTATTGGCATACTCATTCGCCCTCCTGTGTCCGTTGAAAGTCCTCTACAAGCCCGTCGTCCAACTCTTTCACGATCACAGTCACGCTTTGTCGACGACGCATCTCCTACCTACTTAAAGGTCGAGCACAAGCCACTCGCTTTTGCAGCCCGAGACGCACACCATCATTAGCTTGCCGCTCGCTCGCTCCTTGGCCGTCAGGATCGAGTCACGGTGATCGGGTGTTCCCTCAAGCACGCTCGTCTGGCACGTGCCGCACACGCCTTCGCAGCAACTGTGGTCTACCTGGACGCCAGACTCCAGCAGTTGGTCGAGCAGGGACGTGCCCGGAGTGACCTGCAGGGTCCTGCCAGTCTTTGCTAAGTGCACAACATAGGTCGCGCGAGCGCCCTCAGCAGGCTTCTGTTCTACGGCGGCGAACCGTTCGATGTGTGCGTTCGTATGACCGAACTCCGCCGCGTGCCTTTCGAAGGCATCTAAAAGCGGTGCGGGGCCGCATGCATACAGATGCAGTCCGGCGTGAGGGCGATGCGCTTCAAGTAACGCTCGCAGGTCAGGAGGCCCACCCGCCTCATCATCGAAATGCGTCGTGATCTGCGCGCCGAGCGCTTGCAGTTCATTCAAGAATGCGGCGCTTGCACGCGAACGAGCGAAGTAGATAAGTTCGAATGAGCCGCCCAACTCGCGAAGACGTCGCCCCATGCTCAAAATGGGGGTGACGCCGATGCCGCCGGCAATCAAGACGCTGTGCTCGGCGCCCTCGTGAAGAGGGAAGTTGTTGCGAGGTGCGGAAATAGGGAGCGTCGCTCCGACCCGCAGTGTTTCGTGAACATAGCGTGATCCTCCCCGAGTTGCCCGGTCGCGCAGTACCCCGATAACGTACCGGTGCCTCTCGGTCGATGAGTTCAGCAAGGAGTAGTTGCGAACTAGGCCGTTGGCGAGATGGAGGTCAATGTGCGCACCCGCATCGAACGGCGGGAACTCACCGCCGTCCGTTGGACGCAGTTCGACGCTGACGACACCATCAGCCTCGAGCCGCATCTGCTGCACTGAAGCTTGCAGTAAACTCATACCGCTATCCTGCCGTGGGCTGAACTTGCTCGGTGGGCTAGCGATTTCAGGAGTCGACGCAGGCGCACCAAGCCAACGTCGTGCTGATACAGCATTTCGCGCGTATTCGCATCGAGTTGCATTTGCTCGAACACGATGCGATCCTGCTCGAGGACGGTCCCGTGGCGCGCCTCCAGGCGGTTGCGGTATAGGAAGCGCCAAGTGTCGCGCATCCACCCGTCCACCCTGCGGCGGCGCCAGAAGAAGACTGCGCAAACCGTCACGGGTAACCCTCGGCCTGCTCAGCGGTAACGAAGGACGGCGGCTCAAAGGCTGTGACCGCTAGAGCGTCGTGATATTTTTCGACCTGCACCAGCGCGGTTTGCACCATCGTTCCTTGCGCCAGTTGGGATGTGCCTGTATCCAGGGTCACTACATTGGGATTCCCGTGCTTCTCGAGACTGCCGGGTTCGCCGCCGTCAACGGGGTCGTACCAGGCACCGGTAGAAATCTGAATCACTCGAGGCAGTAAATGCTCGGCAACTTCCACACTCGCCAGGAAAGCACCGCGCTCGTTGAAGACCCGAACGGTGTCGCCGTCGGCCAGGCCGCGACCGGCGGCGTCATCGCGGTGCATGAGCAACCGCTCGCGTCCTCCGAGTTTGCTTTTGCGGCTGACGGGCGAGTGATCGAGCTGGCTGTGGAGCCGTGGCTTGGGCTGATTCGAGAGCAGATGCAGCGGGAACTTCGACGTTTGCTCGGAACCGAGCCACTCCGCCGGCGGCAGCCACGATGGATGCGGCGGGCAGTCGGCATAGCCGTATCCAGCAATCTTCGCCGAGAAGATCTCGATCTTGCCGGAGGGCGTGGACAAGCGATTGAGTTCAGGGTCCGACCGGAACTCACCGAGCAGCGGCGGCATCTGCGTCGGGACTGGAAACTGGTAGAGCCCGTCGGACCAGAACGCGTCAAACGGCGGCGGCTCATGCCCCTGGGCTTGCGCCTTGGCACGCGCACCTTCATACATATGCCGAAGCCAGCCCATCTCGTCGCGGCCTTCTGTGTATGCGAGCCCGAATCCGAGGCGATACGCCAAGTTGGCCATGATGTCGAAGTCATTGCGAGCCTGCGCGACTGGCTCCACGACCTTTTTCATTGCAACCCAATAGGGCGTGTACTCCTGGGCCAGGATATCGTTGCGCTCCATCGTCGTCGTAGCGGGAAGCACGATGTCTGCGTGTTTGGCCGGTGGGTTCCACCAGGGCTCGTGCACGATCACCACCTCAGGCTGCTGCCACGCTTCTAGAAAGCGATTGAGGTTGCCGTTGTGGTGGAAGGGATTGCCCCCGATGGAGTACACCAGCTTCGTGTCCGGATACGTCACCGTCTGGCCGTCATACTGAATCTGGGCGCCAGGCCGCAGCAGCATGTCACCTACGCGCCCGACCGGCACGTACGTTTTCACCGGATTGGGCCCGAGCGGAAGCGTCGGCCGCGGAAGATCAGTGTGGTGTGGGATGTTGATGCCGCTGATTGCGCCGAACCCGAGGCTGAAGCCGCATCCCGGCAGGCCGATCTGGCCCAGCATCGCCGCCAGGCTGATCGTCATCCAGATTGGTTGCTCTCCGTGATCGGCACGTTGGATCGACCAGCTGGTGGTGACCAGGGTGCGTGACTTCGCCATCGTCCGCGCAAGGTTCTTGATCGTTTCCTCGGGCGCCTGCGTGATCTGGCTGGCCCAGCGTGCGTCCTTGGGCTGCCCGTCGTCTCGGCCCATGAGGTACGCTTCGAGCCGCTCATACCCTTCGCAATACTTGATCAAGAATTCGCGGTCGGCCAAGCCTTCGGCCGCCAGTGTGTGGGCAAGTCCGAGCATGAACGCGGTGTCCGTGTTGGGCCTCAGGGCGACCCAGTCACTGCTCACCTCGCTTGGCAAATCTTGGCGCAAAGGACTGATGTTCACGAATCGAACACCGGCTTCTGCGGCCCGCCGGAACCAATCGGGACTCTCATGCACGACGGCGCCACCAGGGTCGATGTGCGTGTTCTTCAGCGACGCGCCACCAAACATAACCACCAACTGGGTGTGCCGGACGACGTCCGGCCAAGAGACGACCAATTCCGTGATATCGGACCGACCGATGACGTAAGGCGTGATGTGCAAGGCAGCACCGAAGCTGTGATTGCCACGCTTGTCCGTATAGCCGCCGAACAGGCCAAGAAACCGCTTCAGGACGCTCGGGGAATGGTGCAGCCGTCCCGCGCTCGCCCAGCCGTATGAACCTCCGTAGATAGACTCGTTGCCGTGCTGTGTCTTGACCCTCTGCAGCTCTTCAGCGATCAAACCCAGGGCCTCTTCCCAGCTCACAGGCACAAATGGCTCGCCCCCGCGGCGGGTGGTGCGTTTGTGTTTCAGGAATCCAGCCCGGACGTGTGGCTGCGAGATCCGAAGCGGACTGTGGACAGTGTCAGGCAGGCTTGACAAATACGGTGGCGGGTTCGCATCCCCGCGGAACGGCGTGGTCCTCACGACCTTGCCATGTTGATCGGTTTCGACCTCGTAGACACCCCAGTGGGATGCGGTCTGGGTCTTACGGTGAGCTCGGATCGGTTCCATGTCATGTCTCCTGGTGAGCCGGGTTCCGGATCCGCTGAGGATGCCGTCGTGTCGCGGACCGGACCTGCAGATGTTTATCTACTACTGACTGGGAACCAGTTCAGCGCAAAGCCTCGCGCAGCACGGCCGCGCATTCGCCCGCCGCTTCAAGTGGCCAGTGGACAGTGATCGAGGTGCCGTCTCGCTGAATGTCGATGCGGATCATTCGATCTGCCTGCGTCACGGTGCCGCGGTTGCCCAACGCTGCCACCAGCCGGGACCACCAGCCTGGTTTAATGGCTTCCGATGCTGCAGATCGAGCGAGCACGGGCAGGGGTTGCGAATGAGCGACCGAAGCTTGATCGGATGACTCGCTATCTTGTATGGACGCTACGCCGGCTTGCCGTGCTACGGCCTGCACTGGGACAGGTCCGGCTGTCGGTGTTGCGACCCCTTCGATGCGCTGCTTGAGGTTCTGGCCGAACTCCTCCCACAGCCGATCAGCCTTGGTCTTCATTGCACTGAGGCCGAAGTTTGCCAAGCGCCCGACAACATCCACTTTCACCTTCAAGCGAAGTTCCGTGCTGCCATCCGGCTGCGGGGTCAGGAACACCTCGCTTTGCTGCTTCATCGAGCTCGCGACCGATGTGTCCTCACCCGTGCCTTCACACCGCAGGTAAGACGGAGCACGCTGTTCGACGATGGTCGTCTTCAGGCGGAACTTGGCGCTGATGAAGGACACCTTCACCGCCATCACCGCCTTGTACACCGTTGGACTCACCACCTCGATGGATTGCATGCCTGGCACGCAGCCGCCCATCACTTGCGGGTCCAGCAGCATCTCCCAAACTTTTTCCGCCGGGGCGTTGACCGCCAGAGTCTTTTCAATTTCCATTCATCTTCTCCGCTGCCTCCAGCACCGACTCCACGATCTGGCTATAGCCCGTGCAGCGGCAAAGGTTGCCGTTTAAACCGGCACGTACTTCGTGCTCGGTAGGGTGGGGGATTTTCGCGAGCAGCGCGCATGACGCCATCAGGAAACCCGGTGTGCAGTAGCCGCACTGCAGCCCGCCGCAGCGCATGAAGCTCTCCTGCAACGGATGCAGTTCGGCGCCCTGCGCCAAGCCCTCCACCGTCGTCAGGGTGCAGCCGTCAGCGTGTACCGCCAGTGCGAGACAGGACTTCACTACCTCGCCATCAATCAATACCGAACAGGCGCCGCACACGCCTGTCTCGCAACCGCGCTTCGTGCCTGTGAGATGGAGGTCGTCACGGATGAAATCGGCCAACAGACGCCGAGCGGGCACTTCTCGCTGCTCGGCCCGATCGTTCACGACCAGTTCGATGGTGTGCTTGCTCATGCTGCAGCCCCTACTCCAAACAGTTCACCAATAGAACGGCGGCTGACGATGCGCACCATGTCCCGACGGTATTCCTCGCTGCCCCGCGAATCCGAGATGGCCTCAATGTCGGCTGCAACAATCTCGGCGGCCTCGGCGGCTACCTGCGCCGTGACGGTCTTTCCGGCGAGGAATTGTTCCGCCCGCTCCACCCGTCTGGGGACTGCGACTGAAGCGCCGACGACGATCCGGGCCTCTCGGCATAGGCGACCATCGCGACGAGTCATCAGGGCGACGCTCGCCAAAGGCCGATGCTCGGCCGCCGTACGCAGAAAGCGCGTGTAGCAACCGCTTGTTTCGGGGAGCGGGGTTGGAACGCGAATTTCAACCAACAGTTCATCCGGCTCGAGGGCCGTCGTGAAATAGTCGATCAAGAATTCGTCGACTGACAGCACTCGTTCGCCCCTTGCGCTGCCGACGACGACTTGGGCGCCATGGGCGAGAAGACACCCCGGGGGATCGGTCGCAGGGTCGGCATAGCAGAGATTGCCGCCCAGCGTTCCCTGGTTGCGTACCTGCGGATTTGCCACCTGCGATGCCATCGCGGCCAGTACTGGATAGTGCTTCTGCACAACTTCCGAACGCGAAAGTTCCGAATGCTTCACGAGAGCGCCGATACGCAACCCGCTCTGAGGATCGAAGCTGATTCCGCGCAGACTTTCGATTTTTGCCACAGACACGACATGACTTGGGGCCAACATGCGTTGGCGCAACGCGAGCAGCAAGGCCGTGCCTCCGGCCATCACGCGTGCCTCGTCGCCGAGATCCGCGAGCATTTGGCTCGCCTCCGCGACCGTATCGGGCTGCAGGAAATCGAAGTCATGCATGCTGATCTCCTTCGTTGCGACGGCGCATGGCGGCAAGCATTTTTTCGGGCGTGATAGGCAAGTCCGTGATTCGCACGCCAACAGCATCGAAGACCGCATTGGCGATCGCCGCGGCACCGGGCAGGATGGCCGTCTCGCTCGCTCCCTTCGCGCCGTAGGGGCCATTCGGTTCGTTCGATTCGACGATGCCGCTGCGCAGCATCGGGAGCGAGTCGGGCGGGGGCATCGTGTAGTCCGCGAAATTGCCGTTGGCTATCCGGCCGTCTTCGACCTTCAACTGCTCGTAAAGCGTCCACCCGATCGCCTGGGCGGCCGCGCCGTTGCTCTGACCATGCACCGCCTGAGGATTGAGTGCCTTGCCGCAGTCGTCGGAGAGATAGCTGTCCGTCACTACTACCTGCCCTGTCTCGGTGTCCACTTCGACCTCGACAGCTTGCGCCGCAAAGGAGTAGGCAGGCGCGATGTTCCCCATTAGGGTTGTCTTGTCGAACATCTGCGTCTGCGCGTCCCAGGTACCACTAACCTGGATGCCTTCGCCACCATCGCGCCAGATGTGGGCGCGCGCAAGCTCCGCATACGTGCTCTTGCGATCCGGCGCCGTGATCACGCGCACGCATCCGCTTGCCAGTTCCAGCTCTTCATTCGGCACGCCGAGCAAGCGCGAGGCTTGCGCGAGCAACTTGTCTCGAGCTGCACGCGCCGCAACGATGGCAGCGTTGCCCGCGACGATGGTGACGCGGGATGCAAGCGAGCCGATTGCGTAAGGCGCCGAGTCGGTGTCGGGCTGCATCACATGCACGTGTTCTAGCGGCAACTGGAGTTCGTGCGCGACGACCTGTGCCAAGACGGTCATAGCGCCCTGGCCCATGTCTGCTTCGGCGCACTGCACTACCGCGCGGCCATCTTCGTTAATTTTGACGAGCACCGTTGAGCCATCCCAGTCGCCTATCGTTCGGTTGCCGCTCACGTGCATAGCCGCCGCCAATCCCACGCCGCGCCGCTTGGCGCTCTTGCCTGGCTTGCCGCGCTTTTCCTTCCAGCCGATGGCATCCGTGCACTGGGTCAGGCACTCCTGCAATCCTGTGCTTCCGATCTTCCAGCCGTGAACGGAGGTTTCGCCGCGCTCGATGGCATTGATTCGGTGTACCTCAAGCGGATCAAGATTGAGCTTGCGCGCCATCGTGTCGATGTGGCTGTTCAGGGCAAACAGCATCTGCGTGCCGCCGAAGCCGCGGAACGCGCCGTGCGGCGGCGTGTGGGTGTACACCAGCGTCGCGTGCGACCTGACATTGCGAAGTCGATGCATGTTGTCGCTGCGCATTGCGCTCACGTGCATCACTTCCGCCGAAAGTCCACTATAGGCGCCGCAATCTGCAAGTATCCGCACGTCCTTTGCGAGGATCCTGCCCTCGCGATCCATGCCTAGCGTGAGTGTGATGCGCTCGGGTACGCTGCTGCAACATGCGAGAAAGTCTTCGAGACGGTTGTTGACCAGTCGAACAGGTTGGCCGGTGTGCAGCGCTAGCAGGCCCGCGATTAGATTGTTAGCGTCTTCGATGATCTTTCCGCCAAATCCCCCGCCGGTGGTCGCCTGGGTCACGCGCACCATTGACACCGGGAGCTCCAGCGTCGATGCGAGCCGAGCGCGTGCCAGGAATGCGGATTGTGTGGAAGTCCAGACCTGCAGCCGCCCATCAGCATCGACTCGCGCGACGGTAGCCATCGGTTCCATGTAGCCCGGATACTGCGAATGGGTCGTATACGTTTCTTCGTGCACCAGGTGTGCTTCGGACAACGCGCCGTCCACATCCCCGCGTTCGAACCGGATCTCATGCGAGACGTTGTTGCGCCCAGGATGGATCCCCAGTGCGTCGGCGGCCAGCGCTGCCTCGGGCGTAAGGAGAGCGGGCAGCTCTTCGTATTCAACATGGATCAAGTCGAGGGCATCGCGCGCGATCTCTTCCGTCACGGCTGCCACGGCTGCGACTTCCTCTCCAGCGAAGCGGGCTACGCCCTCGGCGAGAATGCGGCGCTCCTTGTGATGTGTGCCCCAGCAGGTGCGTGGACCGTCGCCACCTGTGACCACAGCTCTGACTCCCGGCAGGGCCAGCGCCTCGCTCGTGTCGATGCTGACAATCCGAGCATGTGGGTAGGGGTTGCGCAAAACTTTGCCGTGCAGCATCCCCGGCATCTGGATGTCTCCGGCGTACTGCGCCCGCCCAAGCACCTTGGCCTGGGCGGAGACCTGGGGTACGGAGGTCCCAATGGTCGAGGTGCTCATGGCAGGTTACTCGGTGGTGATATGAAGATCCTGAATCACCTTGCCCATGAGCTTGTATTCAGTGGCGTTCGTTTCCTTGAGCACCTCAGGGGCGCCGCCGACGGGCAAAGTGCCGAACGTCGCCAGCTTGGCTTTGATTTCGGGTTGAGCCAGGATTTCGTTGATGTTTTTGTTCAGGGTTCTGATGACATCACCGGGCGTCCCCTTGGGGGCGAAGAATCCATTCCATGCGCCGACGACGACGTCCTTGTAGCCGGCCTCGCCGAGCGTCGGCACATTGGGCGCCAAAGGCGACCGTTTTGCATCGCCGATTGCGAGCTGCGTCAGTCGGTTAGCAGCGACGTATTCGCGAACGACGCCGAGCGTGACCCATGCCGTGCTGACATGACCAGCCACGACGTCGGTGACGGAAGGCGCCACGCCCTTGTACGGCACGTGCGTGATATTTACGCCCGCACTGTGGTTCAGCCATTCGCCCAGCACGTGCATCGGAGATCCCGCACCTGGGCTGGCATAGCTCAGGGGCTTGCCAGCCTTGGCGGCAGCGATCATCTCTGGGACGGACTTCAAGCCGGTGCCGGGGTTGGTCACCAGCACCAACGGCTGCGTTCCAACTTGGATAATGGGCTCGAACCCGTTGAGTACGTCGTAGGTGGACGACTTGGGTAGCCGCATCACCATCGGGGCGGTGGTGAACGGATTGGGCGTGAACAGGAGCGTATATCCGTCCGGGTGAGCACGGCTGACGAACAGATTTCCGATCGTTCCGCCCGCTCCGGGCTTGTTATCCACCAGAACCGGCTGATTGAGCCGCTGGCCGAGCCTCTCGCCGAGCATCCGCGCGATTGAATCGGTGTCGCTGCCCGCAGGGTACGACACCACGATGGTGATCGGCTTCAAGGGGTACGCCCCTTGGGCCAGGGCCGCGCCGGGACTCGACAGAGCCGCGACAAGGGCGAGCGGAAGCAAACTCAGGAAGCGACGGGGAATGCTCATACGATGCTCCTTTTTGTTCCATCTATGGAACACTGGTTCAGGGGTGAACGGCATCGTACAACCTTGTTGGCAAATCAACAAGGTATTATCCCGTAGGTGGTGTCGGCTTTGCTCCTGGTCCGATGCGACCCGCCGCCACAGAAAGAGTTTTCCTATATGCACTCCACATTTGAAGCCAGCGAATCCAAGACTCGATCGAGTTGCCCTTGGGACGACCTAAACCCGAGCGGCGACGGACTGCCGGTTACCGAGTTTTTAACGTTGCGGGTCGTGAATACCGGCAATGCACTGCGTCGATCTATCACAGCCGAGTACGCCAAGCAGTTTGGCCTGTCCATCGCGGAATGGCGTGTACTGTCGGTACTGGCGCACTCTCGCGAAATGCTCTTCTCACAACTCACTGTTGCGGCATCAACGGACAAGGGTTCCTTAAGCCGCATGCTGCGTAACCTTCAGGAGCGCGGCCTCCTAGAGATCCACAGTGAGGGCGCTGGTTATCGCAAGAAGGTCACGTGCACTGTGTCAGCGGCCGGTTTGCAGCTGTATGAGCAAGTGATGCCGATCGCCCGCCGCCGCCAGGCCGAAATGCTTCTGCAGCTCGAGCCCGAGGAACGACGTGTGCTTTATCGCACGCTCCGCAAGTTGCTCGAGCTTTGCGGCCCGCAGGACGATTCAGGGGATGACTAGAAGAACATCGGGGATGCAGCAATGAGGCCAGACGTGGAACCGACCGTGTGTCTGGACTTTGAGGCGGCCCAAGCTAAGTCGCTTGAATGGCTACCGCTCGCAGTCCGTTTCAAGCTCGATAAGACGCACCTCACGTTCACTCTGAAGGAGTGGCAAACATTGTCAGTAGCGATGCGGCGAGAACTGCTCTTTGCCCCCTTGGCGCGGGGTCACTCTGGATTCGCATGCCGCGCAGCTAAGGCCGGAGCATCGACAGACGCCCGATTCTTGCCAGTCGGCAATGAAAGTGCCGCTGAAAAGCAGGAACCGAGCTCATTTGTGTTGGCGCCGACCGGAAACTGAGCCAGTTTTGCAGGTAGTGCCGAAGTAAAAGTGAGCCAGGTGTTCAACCTACCCTGCTGTTTATTTAAGCAGCGGGGTTCGAGGAGTGATCACCATGGACATGATTGGCAGGATCCGACGGCTGCACGTGAGGGACAAGCTGTCGGAGCGCGAGATAGCGCGCATGACAGGGCTGTCGCGCAACACGGTGTCGAAGTGGCTGCGCGCACCGGTAGCCGAGGCGCCGAAGTACCGGCGCGAAGCACGGCCGAACAAGCTGAGTGCATTCGAGACAGCGCTGAAGCAGGCATTGACGGCCGATGCGCGACGGCCCAAGCATGAGCGGCGCACGGCACGCGCGCTGCACGCCGAGATCAAGGCGGCGGGCTACGACGGTGGTTACTCGGCCGTCACTGACTTCGTTCGAGCGTGGCGCCAAGGCGAGGGGCAGGCAGTCAACGTCACCGCGTTCGTGCCGCTGAACTTCGAGCTCGGCGAGGCCTTCCAGTTCGATTGGAGCGAAGAGGGCCTGGTTGTTGGCGGCATCTACTACCGCGTGCAGGTGTCGCACCTGAAGCTGTGCGCGAGCCGTGCGTTCTGGCTGGTGGCATACCCGAGCCAAGGCCACGAGATGCTGTTCGACGCCCACACGAGATCGTTCGCAGCGCTGGGCGGTGTGGCGCGCCGAGGGATTTACGACAACATGCGCACCGCAGTCGACAAGGTTCACAAGGGCAAGGGCCGCACCGTCAATGCCCGTTTCGCCGTGATGTGCGCGCACTACCTGTACGACCCCGACTTCTGCAACGTCGCATCGGGCTGGGAGAAGGGGCGTGTGGAGAAGAACGTTCAGGACAGTCGTCGACGCATCTGGATCGAGGCGGGCCAGCGCCGCTTCGGCTCCTTCGTCGAACTCAATGCATGGTTGGGCGAGCGCTGCCGGGCGCTGTGGAACGAGGTCCGGCATCCCGAGCACAGTCAGTTCAGTGTGGCCGAGATGCTCGAGCACGAGCGGCCCCACCTGATGCCTATGCCCGAGCCCTTCGACGGCTACGTGGAGAAGCCGGCACGGGTGTCGAGCACCTGTCTGGTGTCGGTGGCACGCAATCGTTACTCGGTGCCATGCGAACTGGCCGGGCAGATGGTCAGCACGCGGCTGTACCCAGGCAACGTCGTGGTGGTCGCAGAAGACGCGGCAGTGGCGCGCCACGAGCGCCTGAGCGCCTCTGGCGGCACCCGCTACGACTGGCAGCACTACATACCGCTCGTCCAGCGCAAGCCTGGTGCATTGAGGAACGGTGCGCCCTTCGCAGACATGCCCGAAGCGCTGCAGCAACTGCGCCGCGGCCTGCTGCGACAACCCGGTGGAGATCGCGTGATGGCCCAGGTGTTGGCCATCGTGCCGACGGCGGGGCTGGACGCGGTGATCGTGGCGGTCGAGTTGGCACTGGAGAGTGGCCCGCCTTCAGGCCGGGTCAGCGTGGAGCACGTCGTCAATGTGCTTGGCCGGCTCACCGCGCCGGCAGCACCGCAGAGTGCCGAGACGGCGCTGCAGATCGTCACGCCGCCGCTGGCCAACACGGCACGCTACGACAGCCTGCGTGGACAGGAGGTGGACCATGCGTGACGTGACAGTCGAACTCAAGGCACTGCGCCTGCATGGCATGGCCAGTGCCTGGTGCGATCTGGCGGAGCAAGGTGCAGCGTCCGGCCTGGATGCCTCGCGCTGGCTGGTCGAACACCTGCTGCAGGCCGAGACCACGGACCGTTCGATGCGTTCGGTGCAGCACCAGATGAGCTCGGCGCGCTTCCCCGTGCACCGGGATCTGGCCGGCTTCGACTTCGATGCCTCGGTGGTCGACCAGAAGCTGGTCCACCAGCTCGCGATGCTGGAGTTCACGGAGGCCGCGCACAACGTTGTCTTGGTCGGTGGTCCGGGCACAGGAAAGACCCATCTGGCAACGGCTCTGGGCGTGTCGGGCATCACGCGCCACGGCAAGCGCGTGCGGTTCTACTCGACGGTCGATCTGGTCAATGCCCTGGAGCAGGAGAAGGCCCAAGGCAAGGCCGGGCGTATCGCGCTGAGCCTGCTGCGAATGGATCTGGTGATCCTGGACGAACTGGGCTACTTGCCGTTCAGCCAGGCCGGCGGCGCGCTGCTGTTCCACCTGCTGTCCAAGCTGTACGAGCACACCAGCGTGGTGATCACCACCAACCTGGACTTCGCCGAATGGTCGACGGTGTTCGGCGACGCGAAGATGACGACCGCCTTGCTCGACCGCCTTGCTCGACCGCCTCACGCACCACTGTCACATCGTGGAGACGGGCAACGAGAGCCATCGGTTCCTGCACAGCAGCTCCACCGCGAAGAAGCGCATCAAGGCCAGGGAGCAGACCCGCAAGACAGGCGCCAAGGCCGATCCAACAGACGCCGTTGATTGACGGCCGTCGCGCGTGACAAGGCGCTACGGGCTTCACCCTTCGCGCTGTTGATTTCCATCCAGAAGTGACCCACTTGGCCGTGTGATTTCCATCTAAATCTGACCCACGTGATAACCCTAAC
>NZ_JBGLYU010000071.1:0-19769 GCF_047304235.1 Variovorax sp. Varisp36 | reverse complement strand
AGCTGGACTGCCCCTGGTCGACATCGGCAATCGTCAGCGCGCCGCTGGTGCTCAGGTTCGGCGTCGAGGCATCCTCGATCACCGCGCCGCTGGCAACGCCGCCGATCACCGGCACGTCGTTGGTGCCGGTCACCGTCACGGTGATCTGCTGATTGACCGTGCCGCCGTGGCCATCGTTGATGGTGACGGTGAAGGTTTCCGTCACCGTCTGGCCTTGGGCCAGATACTGCGTGGCCGCGTTGGCGACGCTGTAGTTCCAGCTCACCATGCCGTCGCCCGCGCCCGTGGCCGCATCGCTGATGCCGGCCGTCAACACCCCGCCCAGCGTGTTGCCTGAACCGGCCGCCACGCTGACGCTGTGCGCATCGCTCAGGTCCACGTCGTCGAAGGTGATCGTGCCGCTGTCGCTCAGGGTCGGCGTCGCCGCATCCTCGGTCACCGCCGCAGCGGCATCGGCCGTGCCGATCGTCGGGGTGTCGTTGGTGCCGGTGATGGTCACGTCGATCTGACGGGTGACGACGCCGCCGTGCTGGTCGTTCACCGTGATGGTGAAGCTCTCGACCCGGGTCTGGCCCGCGGCCAGGTACTCGACGGCCGTAGCGTCCACGGTGTAGGTCCAGGTGAGCTGGCCGCCCGTGCCGGTCCCCGTGGTGTCGACGTTCTTGACCGCCGTCAGGCTCCCCAGCACGCTGCCGACCGGCGTGCCGGTCGCGCTCACCAGGTGCACGTCGCTCAGGTCCAGGTCGCTGAAGCCGATGACACCGCTGTCGCTCAGCGTGCCCGACGGCGCGATCTGCTCGCTCACCGCACCCACCAGGTCCTGAGCTGTGATCACCGGGCCATCGTTGGTGCCGGTGATGGTGATGGTCGCCGTGGCCAATCCCGTCCCACCATCGGCGTCTGTCACCTGGTAGCTGAAGGTGTCGGTTGCGGTCTCGCCCGCTGCCAGGTACTGGAAAGCGGCCGCATGGGGCTGGTACTGGAAATACCAGGTCGATGGATCGCCCATCGCCGGCTGAACGAGCGTGGCCGTTCCATGGGCCGGCGCCGAGGCCAGCGTCAAGCTCCTGACCAGGTCAGGGACCAGATCGTTCTGCAGCACATGGATCTGCACGCCCGGGCCGTCTTCGGTCGTCACGGCCGCATCGCCGAGCGCCCTTACCGCTTCGTTGGCCGGATTCAGCTCGATCCCGTCCACAAGGATTCTCAGGACTTCGGTCATCTGGACGGTCAGCGTGGACGACCCGAAGCTGAAAACGAAATCGCTGGCCGAACCATTGGAAACCTCGCCGGTCCTGGCATTGGTCACTGCCGCAAGATGGGCCAGGTAGGCGGCGATCTGCGTCTGGGTGGCTGAGTCCAGCCACTGCGCCCGCGTGAACTGGAGCAGGAGCGTGTCGACACCCGCCCCGCCCGTGTACACGTCTTTGGTGCCGGCCGCGGCGTTCTCGCTGACGTTGTAGATCAGGGTGTCGTTCCCCGATCCTCCATTGAGCTGGTCGCTGCCGCTGCCACCGTCGAGCGTGTCGTCTCCCGCGCCACCATTCAACGAATCGCTCCCGGCTCCGCCGTTGACCGTGTCGTCCCCGTTGCCGCTGTTGATGGTGTCGTTGCCGGCCGTGCCGGTGAGAAGGTCGTTGCCGTTGGAGCCGGTGATCGCGGTCATGTGCTTCCTTTGTGAGCGCCGAAAGGCCGGCGCGTACCTGTCTCGACGCTGCGTTTGCTTGTTTGCAAATTAGATGGCGCCAGCGGCGCGAGCACATGGAAGGAATGTCCTTTCCCTCATGAGCGATAAGTACCGGGACGACTTTGAAAAGCCTGGTACTTTTGTCCTGCCGAGCATCCGTACGCGTGGGCGTGTGGTCGCGTTGACGCCGGGCGGGCAAGCGCCCTGGCTTCTCACCCAGTCTTTTTCACGCGCTGCCGCGCAGCCATGTAGTTGCGGGGCGTGACCGTGGCCGTCGTCGCCGCAGGCCTGCCAGTCGGCGAAGTGAACGCAGCCCTTGCTGGTGGCCGCACCGAGTTCGGCCGGCACCCGCGCGGCACCGTGCGCGGCATCGAATTCGAACGCGACGTTGACGAGCCAGCCGGCGTGATGCCAGGGCAGCGCCTGCACGAGGGCGCTGCGGCTGGAGGATGTTAAAGGAGGCGTGAAAGGCTGCGGCAGCCTCAGGCGCTCAGGCCGGCACGGGCTCGCCGGAGGCGGCCTGCACCGGAATGTGCGCGCGCTCTTCCTTGATGCGGTTGGCGCCGTCCACGAAAACCAGCTTCGGCAGGTACCCGGCCACGCGCTCTTCGGGCACAAGGCCGAAGGCCGCAATGATGAGCAGGTCGCCGACGGCGGCCCGGCGCGCGGCCGAGCCGTTGACCGAGATGATGCCGCTGCCGCGCTCGCCGCGAATGGCGTAGGTCACGAAGCGTTCGCCGTTGTTGATGTTCCAGATGTGCACCTGCTCGTTCTCGGCCAGGTTGGCTGCGTCGAGCAGGTCCTGGTCGATGGCGCAGGAGCCTTCGTAGTGCAGTTCGCAATCGGTGACGGTGGCGCGGTGGATCTTGGACTTGAGCAATGTTCTGAACATGGTCGATGAAATTTCCGTGCAAGGGGGTTCGGGCCGGCGCAGTCTAAGCGCAAGCCTGCAGCGGTCTACGACAGGTGGCGGCGTTGTCCGACTCGCCCTCCGGCTTCAGTCCGGACAATGACCAGCCTCGGCCCGAGACAAGCCGAGCGTTACGTTACAAGAAGCTCCGGCCCCGCACGATGACCCGCATCTACCTGATAGAAGACAACCCCCTGATCGCCGCCACACTGGCCGACGGACTGCAGGAATTTTCCGAATGCAACGTGATCGGGACCGCCGCCACTTCGCGCGGCGCCATCGACTGGTTTCAGGACAATCCCGAAGGCTGGGACGCGGCCGTCATCGACATCTTCCTGGCCGAGGGCAATGGCCTCGCCGTGGCTCAGTACCTGCAGGCGCACAAGTCACCGGCGCAGCGCACGGTCGTCCTCATGAACTACGCAACCTCCGAGGTGCGCGAAGGCGCGCTGTCCGCGGGTGTCGATGCGGTGTTCGACAAGTCGCACGAACTCGAAGCTTTCTACGAGTTCTGCAGGACGCTGAACATCTCGCCGCGCCGCTGAGTCCGCTTCTACCCCCTCTCCCCTCTGGGAGAGGGAACAGAGTCTTCACGCCTCCTCGTACCAGCGATCCTTCGCCAACATCACCCGGTGGTGCCCATGCCCCGACGGCATCATCGGAAAGCAGTTCTCCTGCGCCGCCACTTGCACGTCCAGGAAGAACGGCCCTTCGCTCGCCAGGCATTCAGCCAGCGCGCCTTCCAGTTCGGCCGGGTCCGACACCCGCCGTGCGCCCCAGCCGAAGGCCTTTGCCAGCGCCACGAAATCGGGCAGCGCCTCGTTCCAGCTGTGGCTCAGGCGATTGCCGTGGTTCAGCTCCTGCCATTGCCGCACCATGCCCATGTAGCCGTTGTTGCACAGCACCAGCTTCACCGGCGCGCGGTGCTGCACCGCCGTCGACAGCTCCTGGATGTTCATGAGCACCGAGGCATCGCCGCTCACGCACACGGTCAGCGCCTCGGGGTGGCCGATCTGGGCGCCGATGGCCGCGGGCAGCCCGTAGCCCATGGTCCCGGCGCCACCGGAGGTGAGCCAGTGGCGCGGGCTGTCGAAGCGCAGGTACTGCGCGGCCCACATCTGGTGCTGCCCCACGTCGGTCGACACGATGGTGTCGCGCCCGCCCGCGCCGATGGCCCGCTGCAGCGACAACATCAGCTGCTGCGGCAGGATCGAATCCTCGCGCGGCTCGAAGGCCAGGCAGTCGACGGCGCGCCAGCGCTCGATGCGCGCCCACCACGGCGCCAGCCGCTCCGGCGCAAAGCCCTCGGCCGGCAGCAGCGCCAGCAGGTTTTCGAGGATCGCCGCGCAGTCGCCCACCATCGGCACGTCCACGCGCACCACCTTGTTGATGCTGCCGGGGTCGATGTCGATGTGGATCTTGCGCGCGTGCGGACAGAACTCGTCGAGCTTGCCGGTCACGCGGTCGTCGAAGCGCGCGCCGACGCACACCACGAGGTCGGCCTCGTGCATCGCCAGGTTGGCTTCGAGCATGCCGTGCATGCCCAGCATGCCGATGAACTTCGGGTCCGATGCGGGGAACGCGCCCAGCCCCATCAGCGTGAGCGTGCACGGCGCGTGCAGCAGGTTCACGAGCCGCGCGAAAGCCTCGCAGGCGGCTGGCCCCGAATTGACCAGCCCGCCGCCGCCATAGACGACAGGCCGGCGCGCGGTCGAAAGCAGGTCGGCCGCGCGCTGCATCATGACCTTCGGCGGCAGCGCCGTGCGGCTCGTGCGCAGCGCGCGCAGCGGCGAAGGCTCGGGCGCCCTGCCCAGCCGGTCGAGCTGGATGTCCTTCGGCACGTCGAGCAGCACCGGTCCCGGGCGGCCGGTGGTGGCGATTTCCAGCGCGCGCCGCACCAGCGAGGGCACGTCGTCGGCCGAGCGCACCTGCCGGTTCCACTTGGTCACCGGGCGCGACATGCCGAGCGCATCGCTCTCCTGGAATGCCTGCGTGCCGATGACGGCGGTGGCCACCTGCCCGCTGATGCAAAGCACCGGCACCGAATCGCTCATCGCATCGAGCAGCCCGGTGATGGTGTTACCCACGCCCGGCCCCGAGGTGACCAGCACCACGCCCACGCGGCCGGTGCTGCGCGCATAGCCCTCGGCCGCATGCACGGCCGCCTGCTCGTGGCGCACCAGCACGTGGCGCAGCCTCGGCTCGCCGTGCAGCGCGTCGTACAGCGGCAGCGCCGCGCCGCCGGGGTAGCCGAAGATGGTGTCCACGCCGCACTCGACCAGCGTGTCGAGCAGGGCTTCGGCGCCGTTGCGGATACGGGCTGGCGCTTCCGGGTGGAGAGACAGGGAAGACGTGAGGGGTAGGTCGAGAAGTCGCATGCCGTCGATTCTTCCGGTTTGAGCGCAAAATATGCTTCTTTCTTTTGGCCTTTTTGGCTCCATTCATGAAAACCAGTCGGCAAAACACCAATGACAACGAAGGATCTTTCGACAAGACCGACCTTGCCATCCTGCGCGTTCTGCTGCTCGACTCGCGCAAGACCCTGCAGGAGATCGGCAACGAGGTCGGCCTGTCGCCCACCAGCTGCTGGACGCGCATCAAGAAGCTCGAGGCCTCGGGCGTCATCAAGCGCTACACGGTCGACGTCGATCCGGCCAAGCTCGGCTACCACGACTCGGTGATCGTGCAGGTCACGCTCGAAAGCCACACCGACGAGACCCTGTATGACTTCGGCCGCACGCTGGCGACCATTCCGGAGATCCAGGAGGCCTACCTCGTCTCGGGCGACTACGACTACTACATCCGTATCGCCGTGCGCGATACGCGCGACTACGAGCGGCTGCTGCGCGAAAAGCTCTACAAGATCCCCGGCATCCGGCACAGCAAGTCGCACTTCGTCCTGCGGGTGCTGAAGGAAACCAGCGTGCCCGTGATCTAGGGGTGAACGCGCCGATGCCCGCGTTGGCGGGGAAATTGGGCCAAGGACATAATCGGCTCGCGGTCGGCCGGCGGGAGCGGCAGCCGAACCGCATCACAGTGCCTACGCTCGTCAGGCGCATCCACAAAAATGAGTTCCATGGCAGAAGCGATCTAGATCTATGAGGCCAGCCCGCAAAGGCTGTTGGAGAGTCAGCCGATGGATCGCCAAGCTGTGGCTGGCCTTGCCGCTCGCCGTACTGCCTTGTGCGCACGCCAGCGAACCATCGGAGGCCGATGCCGTGCCGCAGCACGATGGCGTCGTCCACATCACGAAGGCCGAACTGCTGTCCGTTTCCGGCACGGGTTATTCCGCCCCTCCGAAGCGTGCAGAAGACGCCGCGCTGCCGGCCGACGGCTGGAAGACAATCAGCCTTCCGCATACGGCCCCGCGCGAACTGGTGCCCACGTCTTCCAGCGGCGCGCGGACCGTCACCGACTGGTACCGCATCGACCTGGCCGGGCTGGCGCCATCGGCGCAGCCGCGCCTTCTTTATCTCCCGCGCTGGAAGACCCTGGGCCACATTGCGGTGTACGGCGACGGCCTTTTGCTCTATCAGTCGCATGGCAGCCCCGTCCACAACGACTACAACCATCCGCTCCTGCTGCCGCTGAACGCGACCGCCAACACGCCTTCGCCCACGTCCGTGCTGATCCGCGTCGACCGCCTGCGCAACAGCGGGAGCGGATTCTCGACCGTGTGGGTGGGCGACGAGGATTCACTCAGCTGGCGCTACCAGGTGCGCCAACTGCTGCAGGTGCAGTTGCCGTTCATGGGCAGCGCCGCCTTCCTGGCGGTCGGCGCATTCGCGTTCGCCGTGTGGCTGGGCAAGAGGCGCGAATCGCTCTACCTGCTGTTCTTCGCCATCTCCGCGCTCGCCTTCCTGCGAACGCTTCACTACTACGTGGGCGGCAGCTACACCCCGATTTCGGACGAATGGTTCGAATGGATAACCGTTGCCAGCCTGCTCTGGCTGATCGTCCTGATCCACCTGTTCCTGCAGCGCCTGCATCGGCAGCCTTCGGCCTGGCTGACCCGCTCGGCGCTGGCCTTGACACTGGCCTGCAATGTCGCAACGCTGCCTCACGCCTCGACGTGGGTGGTCAGCCTCTACCTCTTCACGCCCCTGCTCAACCTGATGGTGCTGCCCGTCGCGGTGCTGATCTTTGCGGTGAATTTGCGCAAGGCGTTGCGCGCGCAACTGCCCGAGGGACGGCTGGTGGCGGGCTGGACCGTCTTCGCCGTCGCCTTCACCTCCTACGACGGGTTCCTGCAGAACAACCTGGTCAGCCCGGAGAGCGTGTACACCTCTCCCTACGCCATCATCGGCCTGTTCTTCGTCTTTTCGTACATCCTGTTCCAGCGCTACACCGACGCGTTCGCCGAAGTGGGCCGGTTGAACAAGGGCCTGGCCCAGCGCCTGCAGGCCCGCGAAGCCGAGCTGGGGCAAAGCTACCGGCGGCTGCGCGCCATCGAAACCCAGCACATGCTCAGCGCCGAGCGCCGGCGCCTGATGCAGGACATGCACGACGGACTCGGTTCGTCGCTGATCAGCGCCATCCGCTCGGTGGAGCGGGGCACCATGAGCGACGCCGAGGTTTCCGACGTGCTCAAGGGCTGCATGGACGACCTGAAGCTGGTGATCGACTCCATGGAGAACGTGGACGCCGACTTGCTGCTGCTGCTGGCAACCCTGCGCTTTCGCCTGGCGCCGCGCATCGAGAGCGCGGGTGTCGCGCTGCGCTGGGAGGTGCAGCCCGTGCCCGTGCTGTCCTGGCTGGAACCGAAAAGCGCGCTGCACATCCTGCGCATCGTGCAGGAATGCGTGGCCAACGTGCTGCGCCACACACGGGCCACCACCATCTGCGTGAGCACCGCGACGCTCGACCAGGCCGTGTGCGTGGCGATCGAAGACAACGGCGCGGGCTTCGACGTGGATGAGGCCCTGCGCCGCGGCGGCCGCGGGCTGCGCAACCAGCAGCGGCGCGCGCTTGCCATCGGCGCCACCGTGAGCTGGGAATCCGGCAGCACCGGCACCCGCTTCATGCTGTGGCTGCCCCCTGCACCGCAAGGTCGACGCCGAGAAGGCCATCGATGCCTTCTAGGCCCGCCGGGCTTCAGAGGCTCGCCGCGATCTGCTCGCGCAGCCACTTATGCGCAGGGTCGCGGTGCCGGCGCTCATGCCAGAGCATGGCCATCTCGTAGCCGGCCACCTCGAGCGGCGCTTCCACCACCCGCAGCCCCGGCGCGCCGCGCGCCAGCCGCTCGGGCAGCATCGCCACCATGTCGGTGGAGGCCAGCACCGACATCATGAAAAGAAAGTGCGGCACCGACAGCACCACGCGCCGCGCGAGGCTCTTCCCTGCGAGCGCCTCGTCCGTCGGCCCGGCGAAACCGCCGCCGCCGAGCGAGACCACCACGTGCTCCAGCGCGCAGAACTGCGCCAGCGTCGGCCGCCGCTTCAGGCGCGGATGCCCTGCCCGCCCGGCCAGCACATAGCGCTCATGGAACAGCACGCGCCGGTGCAGCCCCGGTGGCGCGCCAACGCTGGTGTGAAAGAACAGGTCGATCTCCCCCTGCTCCAGCTGCCGTGCCATGCGCGACGGCACCGCCTCCACCACGGCCAGCCGGGTGTTCGGCGCTTCGGCGCGCAAACGGGCCAGCGCCGGCAGGAGGATCGCCGACTCGGCGTAGTCGGCAGCGGCCACGCGCCAGGTGATGGTCGCCTCGGCCGGATCGAAAGGCCCCGTGGGTGCGACCGCGCGGCCCAGCGACTCCAGCGCTTCGCGCAGCGGCTCGCGCAGCTCGTCCGCGCGAGCGGTGGGCCGCATGCCCCGCTGCGCGGGCACCAGCAGCGGATCGCCGAACACTTCCCGAAGCTTGGCGAGCTGCACGCTCACCGAGGGCTGCGAAAGGTTGAGGCGCTCGGCCGCGCGCGTGACGTTGCGCTCGGCCAGGAGCGTGTCGAGCGTGACCAGCAGGTTGAGATCGAGGCGGCTGAAATTGTTCATGGCAATTGCTGGAATTCAGACTATTCATTTCCAATATATCGCCACGGCGCCTAACCTGCGGACATCTTCATTCCAATCCTTGTGAAACCGTGAACATCCTGCTGGTCCTTGCCCATCCCGAAGCCGCCTCGCTCAACGGTGCGCTCCATCGCTTCATGACCGAACGCCTCGCGGCCGCCGGCCACTCCGTGCGCGTGTCGGACCTGTACGCCATGCGCTGGAAGCCCGCGCTCGACGCCGACGACTTCCCCGCGCGCGATGCCGCCGCGCGCTTCGACCCCTCCCTCGAATCGCTGCAGGCCTTCGAGGCCGGCACGCAAACCGCCGACATCGCCGCCGAGCAGGAAAAGCTGCTCTGGGCCGACGCGGTGATTCTGCAGTTTCCGCTGTGGTGGTACTCGATGCCGGCCATCCTCAAGGGCTGGGTCGAGCGCATCTACGCGTATGGCTTCGCCTACGGCGTGGGCGAGCACTCCGACACGCACTGGGGCGACCGCTTCGGCGAAGGCACGCTGACCGGCAAGCGCGCCATGCTGGTGGTGACGACCGGCGGCTGGGCCTCGCACTACGCGCCGCGCGGCATCAACGGGCCCATGGACGACCTGCTGTTCCCCATCCAGCACGGCATCCTCTACTACCCCGGCTTCGACGTGCTACCGCCTTACGTGGTGCATCGCACGCACAAGGTCGACGAGGCCGCTTACGCGCGCATCACCGAAGAGCTGGGCCAGCGGCTCGACACGCTGTTCACGGCCGAGCCGATTCCGTTCCGCCGGCAGAACGGAGGCGACTACGAGATTCCCGCCCTCACGCTGCGCGAGGACATCGCGCCGGGTGAGGCGGGCTTTGGGGTACACAGTGCCTAAGGCAGTTGTCGGTTCTCACTGGTTCGCAATTTCTGGTTCAAGTCGATCCCGCCGCATGGCACGCCACAGGGCGAGATCGTAGGAAATCTTGAGCAGCCCGCACGCAATGAGCGGCAAGGAGATCCATCCGGCCGCAAACAGTGCGCCACTGAGCGTCGGACTGATGGCCGCGGCCAGGCTCCGCGGAACGGCCGTGAAACTCGCCGCGGCGCTGCGCTCTGCAGGAGTCACCACGGCCATCACATAGGCCGTCCGGGTGGGAACGTCCATCGATGACAACGCGCTGCGAACCATCAGCAAACCAAGCGCAATCGGCAAGCTGGGCGCCAGCGCAGCCAACACAAGGCAGACGTTGGCGGGCAGATGCGTGAAGACCATCGTGTTGAGCAGCCCTATTCGTTGTGCCACCACAGGAGCCGCGAGCTGCGATGCGGCACTCAGCAAGCCAGTCCAGAAGAAGAACACTCCGGCCTGGGTCAGCGAGAAGCCGAATCGCTGCAGCAGCCACAACGACATCAACGCGTTGACCGTCAATCCGCCGGCGAAGGCGTCGACGCTGAAGAGTGCCGCCAATCGCATCACCACGCCGCGTGAAGGCCCCAGGGGTGCCGGGGCGACAGGTGCGCTGCTTGAGTTGTTGCCTGCGTCAGGGGCCGACAGGTTTCGATAGAGCCAGAAAACAATGAGCCCGATCGCGGCATACACCAGGAACATTCCGCGCAGCGCGTCGAGGCGCGCAAGCCGGCTGTGTTGAACCAGCCAATCCGGCACGGCCGCAGCCAATGCGCCTATCGCGGCACACAGCGCACCCAGGAGGCTGTAGCGGGCAAACAGCGCGGTTCGCGCATGGCCTTGCGCCGCTGCGGCCAGCCGGGCGTGTTCGAGAGGTAGGAAGACGCTCACATCGCCCGAACTGGGGTTAAGGGTGCCGACGAGCGCGACGACCAGCAACGGCCAGAATGCCGACAAACCCGCAAAGCCGAGGCCGGTCGCGGCCATCAGCACGGCGGCAATGCGCAGCAATTTCCCTCCTGCGAAGCGGTAGCCCCATGCACCAACCGCCAGCGTGGCCAAGGCGGAGCCCAGCATCGTGGCCGTGCTGAGGATGCCGACCTCCAGCGTACCCAGCCCGTTCGAAAGCAGGTAGGCCGGTAGCAGCACGGCCATGTACCCATCGCCGAAGGCGCGCAAACCTCGTGCGGCGAGCAGAGGCATGGCGACGGGGTCGACGCCGGCGGGCAGCAGGCGCATGAGACCGCCCAATGAACGAGACGAAGGGGGCGTACTCATTGCGTGCCGGAGAGGAAAGAAGGCCGGGCCACGATTGCGATTTGCCCCGCCGGTCCGCCAAAGCTGATGAAGCCGGGCTTGAGCCAGAAGCGGAAGGCTTCAGCGAATGAAATGGACTGGATGGGCGCAGAAGGCGCGGGCTGTGCGTCAGGCAAGGCGGTGTCCACAGATAGCTCCGTTATGAGTCGCCAGCGCTTGGACGGGACACCGTCTAACTTTGCAGAACGGGAGGCTGTATTCCCGGTGGCGAGATCGTAGCAGACAGAGCCGGCCAGCTGTGTGCGCCCAGACTGCGGATGCCCGCCACGGCGCGCGGGCTACTCGGCCTCGATGCCGGCCGCCTTCACGATGCGGCCCCACTTCTGGGACTCGGCCGCCTGGAACTTCGCGAGCTCTTCGGGCGAGGTCGTGTACACCTCGGTGCCGGTCGGCTCGTAGAAGGCCGTCTTTGCAGCGTCGCTCTTCGCGGCCTTCACCAGCAGCTCATTGAGCCGCTTGACCACGGCCGGCGGCGTCTTCGCGGGCGCATAGGCCGCGAACCAGTAGCCCATCTCGTAGCCCTTCACGCCGGCCTCGGAAATGGTGGGCACATCGGGCGCGAGCGGCGATCGCACCGAGCTGGAAAAGCCCAACGCACGCAGCTTGCCTGCCTTGACCTGCGGCAGGCCGGTAGCGGTGTCGGTGATCATCATGTGGATCTGGCCGCCCAGCAGGTCGGTCACGGCGAGCGTGTTGCTCTTGTAGGGCACGTGCAGCAGCCTGATGTCGGCCATCTGCTGCAGCAGCTCGCCCGCCATGCGGCTCGACGAACTGCCGCTGCCGAAGCTGTACTTGCCCGGCTCCTTCTTCGCAAGCGCGATGAATTCGGCAACGCTCTTTGCTGGGAACGAGGGGTTCACCACCATGATCTGGCCGCCCTTGCCGAGCGCGGCCACAGGCACGAAGTCTTTCACCGGGTCGTAGGGCAGCTTCTTGAACAGGTGCTCGTTGGCAGCGTGCGTGGTGTTGGTAGTGATGAGCACCGTGTAGCCGTCGGCGGGCGCCTTGGCCACGTTCTGCGAGGCGATGAAGCCGCTGGCGCCAGCCTTGTTGTCGATGATGACGGCTTGCTTGGTCTCGGCCGCGACCTGGTTGCCGATGGCGCGCGCGATCTGGTCGGTAGCGGTACCGGCCGCGAAGGGCACGACGAAGGTAATGGGCTTCTCGGGGAAGGCCTGCGCATGGCCCAGCAGCGGCGCCAGGGCCAATGCGGTGGTCAGTACGGTGAGGGGAAATCGTTTCATTGTTTTGTCTCCGGATGGAATGGTTCAAAGAAAAAAAAGCCGCCGCTACGGCCCGGCCAGCAAGGGCTCGAGTGCGCGCGGCACGCGCACAGGCATGTCGAGCAGCAGGAAGGACAGCGCCTTGCCGTGTGCATCGAGGTTCAGCGCATCGTTGACGCCGCCGTCGAGCACTGCGTCGAGCACGAAGTTCATCGCGTGCAGCTTCGGCAGCACGAAGCGCTGCACCTGCGACGGCGCGCGATGGCGGAACTGCGCGGCCACGCGCTCGGGCGTGATCTGTTCGACCAGCAAGGGATACAGCTGCGGGTGCCAGGCGATCACGCTGATGTTGGAGCGATCGCCCTTGTCGCCGGTGCGGCCGTGGGCAGCGCGGTAGAGCGGCACGTCGATCATGTCGAGGGTGTTCATGCCAGTGCCTCCGCGTCGAGCAATTCGAAGCGCACCGGCACTGCTTCGCGCGGCAGCAGGCACGACAGCGTGTTGAGCCGCGGCGTGAGCGCGGTGCGCACGCCGCCGCCGCCGGCCGGGCCGCAGGTGTAGAGCGCCATCACCTCGCGCGCCAGCCGTTCAGCCTGCGCGCGATCGGTATGCGTGGCCGCCACGCGCAGGCGCACGTCGCGCAGGCCCGCATCGGGCGTATCCGCCAGCGCGCGGCCGGCGTCGTCGCCGAGGATGCTCAGCGCGCCGATCAGGTCCACGCGCAGCGCGAGTCCGTCGAGCCGCTTGCGAAGCACATCCGCAGCAAGCCGAGCGCGGGCCTCGGCGCGTGCCCCCGCATAGGAGATCTCGCCCTCCGCCAACCAGCCGCCTTCATGGCAGACATTGACCTTGTAGCGGCCCGGCCGTTCGTGGCCGCGCACGCCGGAGAGCGCCACGCGATCGGCGCCGGGAAGCGCGTGCACGTCGGCATCGGCAATGTCCGCGACCACGTCGGGCGTCAGGTACGCGGCCGGGTCATGCACCTCGTAGAGCAGTTGCTCCTTCACGGTGGCCTCGCTCACGAGGCCGCCGGTGCCGTCGGCCTTGCCGATGGTGCAGCGGCCATCGGCGTCGATCTCGGCGATCGGAAAGCCGACCGCCTCCAGCCCCGGCACGTCCTTGTAGTCGGGATCGGCAAAGTAACCGCCGCACACCTGCGCGCCGCATTCGAGCAAGTGGCCCGCCATGGTCGCGCGCCCGAGCCGGTCCCAGTCGTCGGCGCGCCAGCCGAAATGCGACATGGCCGGCCCGACGGTGAGCGAAGGATCGGCCACGCGGCCGCACACCACGATCTGGGCGCCCGCGTCGAGCGCCGCGGCAATGGGTTCCGCGCCGATGTACGCATTGGCGCTGACCACGCGCAGGCCTTGCATCCGCGCGCCGAGCGCTTCATTCAGCAATGCGCGATGCTCGGGTCCCGACAGGTCGTCGCCCTCCACCACCGCGATGCGCGGCGCATCCGCGCCCAGTTCGCGCGCCATGCGGGCGATGTGCCGGGCGGCGGCACGCGGATTGGCGGCACCGAAGTTGCTCACGATGCGAATGCCATGCACCAGGCAGCGCGCGAGCACGGGCCGCAGCATGTCGTCGAGCAACGGCTCGTAGCCGGCGTCGGGGTTGGCGCGACGGCGCAGCTGCGCCAACGCCAGCGTGCGTTCGGCCAGCGTCTCGAAGATGAGGAAGGCGCGACTGCCGGCAGGCCCCGCGGCGAGCCGTGCGATCAGCGTGTCGACCACCGGCCCGGCTGCATCGGTGCGGTCGCCCGAGAAGCCGGCAGCGCATCCGATCAGCAGCGTGGACGGTTCGATGGAGTTCATTGCCATGCACTGTAGGCAGCGGCCGCTCATCCGTAAAATCGAAAATCCGGATCGATTGATCCGAGTTTCAAATAACAAGCCGGCCACCGGCATCCAGGACATGAGAAAGACGCCCGACCTCTCCACGCGGCAGCTGCGCGCCTTTCTCGCGCTGGCCGAGCACCGCAACTTCACGCGCGCGGCGCAGAGCAGCCACCTTTCGCAGCCCGCGTTCAGCGCGCTGATCCGCACACTCGAAGACGCGGTCGGCACGCGTCTGTTCGACCGCGACACGCGCAGCGTGCAGCTCACGCCCGAGGGCCGGCTGTTCGAGGGCTCCGCGCGCCGGCTGCTCGACGATATGGGCAGCGCCATGGCCGACCTCGCCGACCACGTGGAACGCCGCAAGGGCCGCGTGCGCGTGGCCGCCCTGCCCTCGCTCGCGGCCGGCTGGCTGCCCGCGGTGTTCGCCGAGTTCATGCAGGCCTGGCCGGGCATCCGCATCGACCTGGACGACGCGCTGTCCGACGCCTGCATCGCGCTGGTGCGCAGCGGCCAGGCCGACTTCGCGCTCGCCGCATCGGGCGCCGGGGGCACCGCCGACGGCGACCTGCGCGCACGCAAGCTCTGCACCGACCGCTTCCACCTCGTGTGCCGCGCCGACCATCCGCTCGCGCGCGAGCCGCGCCTCACGGCGAAGAAGATCGCGCCCTACCCCTTCATCCAGATGGCGCGCAACAGCAGCGTGCGGCAGGCGCTCGATGCGGCGCTGCATCCGCAAAGGTTGAATGCGGTGTTCGAGGTGGAGCACCTGGCCACCGTGATGGGCCTCGTCGAGGCCGGTCTGGGCATCAGCGTGGTGCCTGCCCTCACACTGTTCCATTTCCAGCGCGAGACGCTGGTGACGCGGCCACTGCCCCTGGCTTCCCTCACGCGCACGCTCTACATGGTGCAGCGGCGCGAAGGCAGCCTGTCGGTGGCGGCGCAGACGCTGCACGACCTGATCGTCGCGCGGCTGGGGTCGCTGCGGCTGGACTGATGCCCGGCGCGCAGCAAGCCAGGACCAGCTGGCGATAGCCGCTCAGCCCACGGCGCTCGCCATCGCGGCACGCGCAGTCGGATTCGGCGTGGGCTCCCCGATCTTGCGCATCGTGTTGCGATCGGTGTGGCTGAAGGGTTCGGGCTTTCCGCGCACGCTCAGCACCGTCTCGAGTTCGTAGGACCAGCTGCCATCGTCGTGGATCGACACCTCGATGCTGTAGCGCAGCGTCTTGAACGCATGCTCCAGGAACGGGTTGGCCACGATGCCGTTGGTCTCGCCGCCGCGCACCGCTTCGAGCCTGAAACTGCGGTCGCCGGGCTTCGCGTGGCCGGTGGCCATGGCCGTGAGCCCGCGCGGGATCGACAGCGTCTGGATCAGCGCGCCCGTGGCGGGCTCCCACAGCCAGTAGCCGACCTGGTCGTGAAAAGTCTCCACCTCGTCGGGCTTGGCGATGCGCAGGTGGTAGCGCAGCCCGTAGAAGATCTGCGGCCCGTTGGTCTGTGCATCGATGGGCTGGAACTCCGCGTGCTCGATGAAGGCTTCGGCCTCGGGGCCGTCTTCCTTCGGGCTCACGTCGTGGCCGGCCGTGCCGATCCAGAGGCCCGCCAGGCCCGCGAGCGGGCCGAGGTTGGCGAGCGTGTGCGGATCGGGCTCGGGTTCCGTGTAGATGTCGCGGGGAAACTGTTCCATGTTCTTTTCCTGATGAAATCTTCTCTTGTGGCGTGCGGATAAATGTCACTGGTCGAGGCGAATGCCGACCTTGGCGATGATCGCACCCCATTTGCGGCCCTCGCTGTCGATGAAGGCCTTGAACTCCTCGGGCGAGCCGCCGCCCGCCACCAGCCCCTGGTTGGCCAGCAGTTCGCGCACGGCCGGCTCCCGCAGCACCTCGTTGACGTCGGCGTTGATGCGGCGCACCACCTCGGGCGGCGTGCCGCTGGCGGCGAAGAAACCATTCCAGGCCAGCGCCTCGAAACCGGCATAGCCCGACTCGGCCACGGTGGGCAGGTCTTTCATGAGCTCGGAACGCGTGGCGCTCGTGATGGCGATGAGCTTCACGCGCTGCCCCTGGATCAGCGGCAGCAGCGCGGGCGCCACCGCGAACAGCGCCTGCGTGTCGCCCGCCGCCAGCGACAGACCCGCGGGCGGCGAACCTGCATAAGGCACATGCACCGCCTCGATGTGCGCCACGCTGCGAAACAGCTCCATCGTGAGGTGCGACGAACTGCCCGCGCCCACCGACGCATAGCTGAATTTGTCGCCCCGCTTCTTCGCCCATTCGACGAACTCGGGCAGCGTGTTCGCGGGGTTGTTCGCCTGCACCGCCAGCACGTTGGGTTGCGAGGTCGTGAGCACGATGGGCACCAGGTCGCGCGAAGGCACATAAGGCATGCGCGCATACATGTAGGGGCCGAAGGCAATCGGGCCGTTGAAACCGATGCCCAGCGTGTAGCCGTCGTGCGGCGCCTTGGCCACGGTGTCCATGCCGATCAGGCCGCCCGCGCCCGCCTTGGTCTCGATCACCACGGGTTGCTTCCAGGTCACGCGCAGGCGGTCGGCCAGCGTGCGCGCGATCAGGTCGAGCGAACTGCCTGCAGGTGCGGGCACGATGACGCGAACTGGCTTCGCGGGCCAGTCCTGAGCCCATGCGCCGGCGGCCAACACGCTGGCAAGCAACAACATGGCGAGCTTGTAGTTCTTCTTCACTTCAGTCTTTCACTAGTGATTTACCCGAACGATACGGCCTGCGCTTTGTCAAGAACTGATGCGCGAACGACACACAAGCGTGACCGCACGCATCCTGCACATCGAGACCTCGCAAATCCAGGTCCGAATATGAAGTCGAAAGGCTTCCAGAGCGGCTCCGATGGGCTCGATGGCCTTTAACCACTTTGCGAACGGGCCAATTGTGCAGGGGCTTCAAACTGCCATCGCATCGCGGCAAGATGCGCATCCGCCGAATCTTGCGTCAACCCGATCTGACCGAAGGAGCATTCTCATGTTCGCTACCGCGGAACGCACCATCAAGACCCCCGGCCCCGATCATCCGATCACAATCACACCGAACCCGCTGCGCGTGGTGGTGTCGGTCGACGGCCGTGTCATCGCCGACACGCGCGAAGCGTTGACGCTGCGCGAAACGCATTTCGGAACGGTGCACTACATCCCCCGCAAGGACGTCAGGATGTCGCTGCTGGAGCGTACGCAACACGCGACCTATTGCCCGTACAAGGGCGAGTGCAACTACTACAGCATTCCTGCAGGCGGCGAACGCTCGGTGAATGCGGTATGGACCTACGAGTCGCCCTACGAGCCGGTCGCACAGATCAAGGACCACCTGGCGTTCTATCCGGATCGCGTGGGGCCGATCGAAGAGCGGGTTGCCTAGAGCGCGAACTCACCTCGCCGGTCTTGACCGGCGCGAGCGTCACCGTGTTCGGCTCGGCGTGCGCTAGAAAGCCCAACCAGCCAACGGCTGACATGCCGATTACAAGCCGGCGAACAGCGCCATTGCGGCGCACCGTGGCGCAGGCTTGCTGATGGGCTTCACCAACATCAACACCACCGCCGAAGCGCACCAGCTCGCGGCAAGGCTGCGCGCGGCTTCCGGCTGACCTGCCGTCAGGCCGTTCCGTGGCCGAGGGCGGTCACGATGCGCGCGTCAAAACCACACCGCACTTCACAGCACGCGGCAAGCCAGCTACATTCGTCGCTTCGACAACCACACAGAAAGCGGAGGTGCGCGATGGAAGACACTGCAATTCAAGCCCCCACCAACGTGCGGTTTGCCGGGCCTCATCTGAACTGATCGTTCACGCGTCGACCGCGTAGCCGGTCTGCCCCGCGCGGCCATCACCCGCCGCGACGACCACAAACCGCCCCGATTCAAACGCCGCTACCGGCACGCACGTGCCGGCAGCGTCCCGTTCATTTGTCGAATCAAGGCCAACGACCATGCTTGAAAACCGTGCCGCACCTGCGCGGCATACCGTGACCACCGTGTTCGATCCCCAGCGCGCTTCCGAAACCGACTGGGGCCATTTCCTCGCCTACTGGCGCCTGCGCGCCGCGGAAGACTTTCCCGGCGACCCTGTTCCTCCCGATGCCGACACCCGGCACAACGTGCTGCAGCCCGGCCCGCTGTATGCCGTTCATCGCGTGCTCGCCGTTGGCGCACACGGCGAATTCATCGGCAGCCTGAGCGCGAGCTTCCGCCGCGAAGGCACGCCCGGGCACGAGGCGTTCGCACCGTTCCTCGAAGCCTGGGGCGGCGTGCTGCGTCCGCACCGGCGCCGCGGGGTGGCGAGCACGCTGCTTCGCGCGTTGCTGGCATTGATGGAAATGCACTGCAAGTCCGTCGCAACCATCAAGACCCACCTGCCCGACGGCCACGCCTTCCTGCAGGCCATCGGCGCCGTCGAAAAGCACCGCAGCGTCGAGAACCGCATGCCCCTGGCCGGGCTCGACTGGCAGATGCTCGCCCGCTGGCGCGCCGATGGCTTCGCGCCCGCCCACGGCCTGCGCGCCGAGGTGCACGCGGGCCGCGTGCCCTTCGAGCGGCTCGCTGCGCTGATGGCGCCGCTGTCCGCGCTGCTGAACGACGCGCCCACCACCAACCTCGAACGGCCGCCGCTGCGCTACGACCTGGAGGACTTCCCGCCCTGGTACGCCGACATGGACCGCCGCGGGGGCGAGCACTTTCTCGTGCTCCTGCTCGACGGGGACGAGGTGGTCGCGGTATGCGACGCCTCCTGGAACCAGCGCTTCCCCGACCGCTTGCAACAGCGGCTCACGGCCGTCGCGCGCCAGTGGCGCGGCAAGGGCCTTGCAAAGGGCGTGAAGGCCGCCATGCTGCAGCTCGTGCGCAAGCGCCACCCCGAGGTCACGCTCGCCGTGACCCACAACGCCGAAGTCAATGCCCCCATGCTCACCATCAACCACCGGCTCGGCTTTGCCGCGCACAAGCACGACGGCCTCTACCAGATCGACACGCAAAGCCTGCGGACCTTCCTGGAGGCACGGCCATGAAGGCACCCCAGCGACTGCAGGCATTGATCGACGAGGGCCTGATCGACACCGTGGTGCGCCAGCTCATGAGCGGCAAGGAAGCCATGGTCTACGTCGTGCGCTGCGGCGACGAGACGCGCTGCGCCAAGATCTACAAGGAAGCCGACAAGCGCAGCTTCCGCCAGGCCGTCGACTACACCGAGAACCGGCGCGTCAAGAACACCCGCGAGGCACGCGCCATGGCCAAGGGCACGCGCTTCGGCCGCAAGGTGACCGAGGCCATCTGGCAGAGCGCCGAGGTCGATGCGCTCTACCGCCTGGCCGCCGCGGGCGTGCGCGTGCCCACGCCGCACAACTTCCTCGAAGGCGTGCTGCTGATGGACCTGGTGACCGACGCCCACGGCGACGCCGCCCCGCGCCTCAACGACGTGGTCTTCTCGCCCGAAGACGCGCTGCGCCACCACGCCAGCCTGCTGAAAGAGGTGATGCGCATGCTGTGCGCCGGCATCGTGCATGGCGACCTCTCCGAGTTCAACGTGCTGCTGGCCGAAGACGGCCCGGTGATCATCGACCTGCCGCAGGCGGTGGACGCCGCCGGCAACAACCACGCACGGCGCATGCTGCTGCGCGACGTCGAGAATCTGCGCAACTTCTTCGGCCAGTTCGCGCCCGCGCTGCTGCGCACGCACTACGGCGACGAGATCTGGCAGTTGTACGAACGCGGCCTGTTGCGCCCCGAGACGGAACTGACAGGCACGTTCGTGCGCGAGACCGGCCCGGTCGACCTGCGCAACGTGATGCGCGAGGTGGACGACGCGCGCGAGGAAGAAGCGGCGCGGCGCCTGCGCATGCAGGCACCGCGACAATAGCGGGCTGACAACGCCCGCCCCGATGAACCCCACCACCTCGCCGCCCCCTGC
>NZ_JBGLYU010000070.1:0-20739 GCF_047304235.1 Variovorax sp. Varisp36 | reverse complement strand
GCAGACGGTGCGCGGCCAAGGGCTCGGCGGCGGCGGCCGGTTGGGCGTGGATGGCGGTGCGGCGCCGTCGCAGACCTATGTGCCGGCGGAGCAGGCACCGGCACGCCGCCGCAAGTAAGCGCGCTCGCCGGTCGCATCGTCGACAAAAAAAGCCCGGGGCTCTCGCGAGCCGCCGGGCTTTTTCACGGGGCGTCGCCCGAACGGATCAGAGGCTGAAGATCTTCCCGGGGTTCATGATGTTCTTCGGGTCGAGCGCGCGCTTGATCGTGCGCATCATGTCGATCGCGCCGACGCCCGCCTCGGTCACCAGGAAGTCCATCTTGTGCAGCCCCACGCCATGCTCGCCGGTGCAAGTGCCTTCGAGCGCCAGCGCGCGGCTCACCAGCGCATGGTTCAGCGCCTCGGCCTTCACGCGCTCTTCGGGAATGTTCGGGTCGAGCAGGTAGCCAAAGTGGAAGTTGCCGTCGCCCACGTGGCCGACGAGGAAGTAGGGGATGCCGCTCGCATCGGCCTCGGCCACCGAATCGAGCAGGCAATCGGCCAGGCGCGAGATCGGCACGCAGGTGTCGGTCGAAATCACGCGGCAGCCCGGGCGCGACTGCACGGCTGCGAAGTAGCTGTTGTGCCGCGCCGTCCACAGCCGCGTGCGTTCTTCCGGCGTGCTGGCCCATTCGAAGGCGTTGCCGCCATGCCCGCTGGCCAGTTCCTGCACCGTCTCGGCCTGCTCCTTCACGCCGGCCGGCGAGCCGTGGAATTCCATCAGCAGCATCGGCTCTTCGCGCAGGTTCAGCTTGGCGTAGGCGTTCACCATGCGCACCGTGTTCACGTCGATCAGTTCCACGCGCGCGATCGGCACGCCGAGCTGGATGGTCTCGATGGTCGTGCGCACGGCCGCCTCGATGCTCGGGAACGAGCAGATTGCCGCCGACACCGCCTCGGGCAGCGGGTAAATGCGCAGCGTGATCTCGGTGACCACGCCCAGCGTGCCTTCGCTGCCCACCATGAGGCGCGTGAGGTCATAGCCGGCCGAAGACTTCTTCGCGCGCGTGCCGGTGCGGATGACGTCGCCCGCGGCCGTCACCACTTCGAGCGCCAGCACGTTCTCGCGCATCGTGCCGTAGCGCACCGCGTTCGTGCCGCTGGCGCGCGTGGCCGTCATGCCGCCGATGGACGCGTCGGCCCCCGGGTCGATGGGGAAGAACAGGCCCGTGCTCTTGATCTCTTCATTGAGCTGCTTGCGCGTGACGCCGGGCTGCACCGTCACCGTGAGGTCGTCGGCGTTGACCGACAGCACACGGTTCATGCGCGACACGTCGATGCTGATGCCGCCCTGCACCGCCAGCAGGTGGCCTTCGAGCGAGGAGCCCACGCCGAAGGGGATGACCGGCACGCTGTGCTCGCTGGCCAGCTTCACCGTGTCGGCCACGTCCTGCGTGTTCTCTGCGAACACCACGGCGGCTGGCGGCGGCGCATCGAAGGAAGATTCGTCGCGCCCGTGCTGCGTGCGCACCGCCATGGCCGTGGAACAGTTGGCGCCGAAGCGCGCCTTCAGTCCGTCGATCAGGGCCGCAGGCACGTCGCGCAGATGAAGCTCCGGCATCAGGTGCGAGGTGGAGGTCGGGGCGTTCATCGTGTGTCTCCTGGCAGCGTGAGGGTGATCGGCCATTCTACGGAGCGCGCACCATAATGCGCTTCGGAAAAAACATGAACCCCACGACCCTCAGCGCTCTCGCCGCCTTCCCGTCGCAGTTGGAAGCCCACTACGCGGCCATTCCCACGGCCTTCCGGCATTGGGCGCCGCCCTCGTGGGAGGGTGTGCCCAGCGAGGCCTTCACCGCCATCGAGCAGCTCTGCCACGTGCGCGACATCGAGATCGAGGGCTACCACGTGCGCTTTCGCCGCACGCTGCAGGAGACGCATCCGACGCTGGCGTCGATCGACAGCGAGCCGCTGGCCATCGCGCGTGCATACGGCACGGCCGACGCGGCGAAGGTGCTGGCCGACTTCCGCATGGCGCGCGTGCAGACGATGGAAATCATCTCCAGCCTGAGCGACGCACAGCTCACGCGCACGGCCGTGTTCGAAGGCTACGGCCCGCTCACGATGCGCAGCCTCATCCACTACCTCTGCAGCCATGACCAGCAGCATCTTGCCGGCCTGCAATGGCTCGCGGGCAAGATAGACGCTTCGACCGTCGAGCTGTAAAAACAGGAGCCACCATGGGCAACCGACTTTCCCAGATCGCCACCCGCACCGGCGACGACGGCACCACCGGCCTCGGCGACAACACGCGCGTGCCGAAAGACCACCTGCGCGTGCACGCGATGGGCGACGTGGACGAACTCAACTCGCAGATCGGCCTGCTGCTGTGCGAGCCCATGCCGGAGCCCGTGCGCGAGCTGCTGGTCGACGTGCAGCACCAGCTCTTCAATCTCGGCGGCGAGTTGTCGATGCCGGGTTTCACGCTGCTGAAGGCCGATGCGCTGCTGCAGATCGACAACGCGCTGGCCGAGCACAACGCCGCGCTGCCGCGCCTTGCCGAATTCATCCTGCCCGCGGGCACGCGCGCAGCCTCGCTCGCGCATGTGTGCCGCACGGTGGCGCGGCGGGCCGAGCGTGCGGTGGTCGCGCTCGGCGCGGCGGCCGAACTCAACGACGCACTGCGCCAATATCTCAACCGGCTCAGCGACCTGCTCTTCGTGCTCGCGCGCGTGCTCAACCGGATGGACGGCGGCGACGACGTGTATTGGAAGAGCGAACGCATGGCACGCGCGGCCGCAGCGGAAGCAGACGACACCAAGGAGACTCCATGAAACTCTCGAACATCTTTCGCACATCGCTCGTCGCGGCGATGGCCGCCGCACTGTGGCTGCCGGTGGGCGCGCAAGCCCAGAGCGCAGACAACCCGCCGCAGGCCCGACGCGCTCACACCATCAAGTCACCCTCGCGCAGCGGCAAGGTCGTGGGCAGCGTGCAGCGCGGCACCGACGCCGCGGGCCGCAGCGTCAACCGCGCGGATGCGGCCACGCGGCGCGGCGTCAACAACGTGTCGGAGAAAGCCAGCCGGCCGGTGCGCAACGTGGGTGAGGCCTTCGGCCGCAAGCTCTCGCCGGGCTCGAGCGGTCGCGCGGCGCCGCCGTCCGTGGGGCCGCAGGGCAACGCGCCTTGACCGCCAATCCAGGAACACCGTGGAACCGGCGTTGCCGGGCCACTGGTGTTGCCCCGGAAGAGGGTGGCGAAGCGACACGAAGTGCGCGAAGCCTGGGGGAGAGCCTGATATGGCAAGAAACATCGAAATCAAGGCCCGCATCGACAGCGTGGAACGCGTGGCGCGCATCGCCGAGACGCTGGCCGACCACGGCCCCGTCGAGATCGCGCAGGACGACACTTTCTTCCGCTGCGCCGACAGCGCTGACCGCCTCAAGCTGCGCACCTTCGCGCCTGGCCGTGCCGAGCTGATCTTCTATCGCCGCGCCAACAGCAGCGGCCCGAAGGAATCGTTCTACCTGATCACGCCGTGTGCCACGCCAGACGTGCTGCGCGAATCGCTCGCGCTCGCGTGGGGGCAGGCGGGCCGCGTGCGCAAGCAGCGCCGGGTGTTCATGGTCGGCCGCACGCGCGTGCACCTCGACCGCGTGGAAGGCCTCGGTGAATTCCTCGAGCTCGAGGTGGTGCTGGAAGAAGGCGAATCGTCCGAGGCCGGCATCGCAGAAGCGCATGCGCTCATGGCGCAGCTGGGCGTGGGCGCCGACCAGCTGGTGCTGGGTGCCTACGTCGACTTGCTGAACGCCTGATCAGCGCCAGCCCGCGGCCTTGAGCTGCTCCGCCAGCAGCTGCGCGACCTTTTCGTAGCCTCGTGCATTGGCATGGATGCGATCGGAGCGCAGCGACGCATCCGACAGCACGCTCGAATACACGTTCGCCACGAGCAGCGCCTGCCCCGACTTCGCGATCTCTTCGTAGAACGGCGCATCGCTGAGCGAGCCGATCGCCGCGCGCATGGCGTCGGGCGCCGGCGTGGCCAGCAGCGCGACGTATGGCGTGTGCGCCCGCGCTTCACTGACCAGGGCCGCGATGTTGTCGCGCGTGCCCGCGGCCGACATGCCGCGCAGCATGTCGTTGCCGCCGATGCCGATCAGGATCGCGTCATAGCTGCCCGCGCCCAGCAGCCCTGGCAGGCGTTGCAGCGCGCCATCCGAGGTGTCGCCGTTGATGCCTGCGTTCTCGATCTGCCAGCCCGTGAGCTCGCCCAGCTTCGCGGGCCACGCCGCATTGGGCGGCGCGCCGTAGCCGTAGGTCAGGCTGTCACCCAAGGCCAGCACGCGGGCATCGGATTTCAGTGCGGCGGCCGAGCCCCTGCGCTTGCCGCAGGCCACCAGAGCGGCCATGGCAGGTGCGCTGGCCAGCAGGTGCAGGAGGTGTCTTCGCTTCATGTGGCGCGCAGCTTAAACGCCGCTCGCAGGGCGCAGGCGCTTGTCCCTTGCCAGTGAATGGAGGAGGGCAGCGGCACTCGTGCGAGAGGCTCGACGCGCCTCCTTGAAGGACAAGGCGCCGCGCGGATACCGGCGCTTACCGGACTTCACCTGTCCGCGACCCGAAGCGGCCGTAGCGGACACATGCGCGGCCCACAATGAATTCGTCATCAACGCATGAAGGATTTCCAGATGATCACCAATTCAAAGAGCATGGCCGTCGTCGCTGCAGCACTCGCGATGTGCATGGCGGCGGGGAGCGCCTTTGCGCAGGACCGTCACGGCGATGGCCGTCCGGGCGACGGCCGCTACGAACAGCGGGATCAGCGGGATCAGCGCGACCGCAACTTCGACCGGCACGGTCCGCAAGGCGGCTACTACCGCGGCAACCAGGACTTCCGCGACGGCCGCCAGTTCGATCGACGTGGCTTCCCGCAGCCGCACGCCGAATGGCGCCGTGGCGGCCGCGTGCCGGCCGAGTACCGTGGCCGCAACTACGTGGTGCAGGACTGGCGCGCCTACCGCCTGCAGCAGCCGCCGCGGGGCTACCAGTGGGTGGGGGTAGGCGGTGACTTCGTGCTCGCGGCGATTGCCACCGGAGTGATCGCGAACATCATCGCAGGCCAGTAAACAAACGTCGTTCTTCGCAACGGACGAGCGCCGCAGGCCGCGAGGCCTGCGGCGTTTTTTTCAGACCAGCGCAGTGGGCACCGACTGGGCGCAGACGTTTCGCCCGGTGATGGTCAGTCGAAGGCCGCCACCATGCCATTCGAGCCAGTTGAGGCTCACGTACGCGTCGATGTCAGCATCGTCGATGCGGTCTGCCTGGCGGCTTTGCAGCAATTCGACCGTTGCAGGCAATGCCCGTCTCAACCGCTCGCGCCGTTCGGCTGCATCGGCCGCCTTGAGGGCGGCCCTTGTTTGCTGTTGCTGCTGCGAGGTCGATGCCATTGCTGATCCGTTTCCAGGAAGCCAGGGAATTAATCAGAATGTACGCTCCCTGTGTGAAGCTGCATGCTTCTTTTTAAACCCCCCTGCCGCCTGCAGTACACACCGCGCAACAGCCGCTGGACAAGGCCTAGATTTCGTAGTGCGAGGCCCCGGCATCGTCGCCCAATGCCTTCTCCACCACGGCGCGCGTCAGCGTCGGTGCGAACGACTCGATGAAGGCGTGGACGTACTTGCGCAGGTAGGTGCCGCGCCGCACCGCGAGCTTGGTGAGGTTGATGCCGAACAGCCGCCCCGCATCGAGCGCGCGCAGCTGCGTGTCGCGCTCTGCCTCGTAGGCCACGCCGGCCACGATGCCTACGCCAAGGCCCAGTTGCACGTAGGTCTTGATCACGTCGGCGTCCATCGCGGCAAGCACGATGTTGGGCTGCAGCCCGCGCTGCCCGAAGGCCTCGTCGATGCGCGAGCGGCCCGTGAAGCCCGTGTCGTAGGTGATCAGCGGATAGCGCGTGAGCGCGTCGAGCGTCAGTGGCGCGTCGAGCAGCGGATGCCCCGGCGGCACGACCACGGAATGCGTCCAGCGGTAGCAGGGCAGGGCAACAAGCTGCGGGTAGTCGCCCAGCGCTTCCGTGGCAATGCCCACGTCGGCCTCGCCGTCGAGCAGCATCTGCGCGATCTGCTTGGGCGAGCCCTGGTGCAGGTGCAGTTTCACGTTCGGAAACTGCATGCGGAATTCCTGCACCGCCACCGGCATCGCATAGCGCGCCTGCGAGTGCGTGGCCGCCACCGAGAGCAGGCCGCTCTGCTGCGCGACGAACTCCTGGCCCGCGTGCTTGAGGTTGCTGCTCTCCATCAGCATGCGCTCGATGATCGGCAGCACGTGCCCGCCCGGCTCGGTGAGCCCCGTGAGCCGCTTGCCCGCGCGCACGAAGAGTTCGATGCCGAGCTCCTCCTCGAGCTCGCGGATCTGCCGGCTCACGCCGGGCTGCGAAGTGTGAAGGGTGTGGGCGACTTCGGTCAGGTTGAAGCCGCAACGAACGGCCTCGCGTACCGAGCGCAGTTGCTGGAAGTTCATCTGGCGCGAGAAGAGTCATGGAGCCCCGGCTGGGGCCGACCGCGGATTCTCGGCACAAGGGCTCGTTCGGGGAACGATGCGTTTGTTGGTTTCACATGAGCAAAACATCTTTAAGGCACTCCAGCAGGGCTCGTTTGCAATTTCGCACGAGTGTGCTAAAGTTTGCGGCATGGACGCCAAGACCCAGAAGAGCGAACTCACCCGCACCGCCATCGTCGGCGCGGCGATGAATCTTGCGCTGGCCGAAGGCCTGGAGGCGATCACGCTGCAGGCCGTCGCGAGCCGGCTGGGCCTTTCCAAGAGCGGCGTGTTCTCCCGCGTGGGTTCGCGCGAGGCGCTGCAGAAGGCCGTCATCGAGGAGTACGGCCGCGGCTTCCTGGCCGAGGTGTTCGTGCCCGCCATGCAGAAGCCGAAGGGCCTGGCGCGGCTCAACGAGATCGTCGCGCGCTGGATCGCCCGCACGCGCGACGTCGAGATGCACACCGGATGCCTCTACATGGCCGGTGCCTTCGAGTTCGATGACCGCGAGGGCGAGCTGCGCGACATGCTGTTCGACGAAATCACGCGCTGGCGCGCCGCGCTGCGCCGCACCGTGCTGCAGGCCATCGAGACCGGCGAACTCAAGGCCGACACCGACCCCGCGCAGCTCGTGAGCGAGCTCAACGGCGTGACCATGACCCAGCTGCACGACGCGCGCTTCCTGCGCGATCCACAGGCCGCCGAGCGCGCCGTGCAGACCTGGCAGCGGCTTCTTTCCAGTTATCTCGCCTGAGCCGGCCACGAAGCAGGCGGTCCTCGACGTTTCCATTTGCCAGAATTTCGCACGACTGTGCGATAAAAAGGAGAAGCACCATGCTGATCATCGCCCTCTTTCTCGCCGCCTATGCGGCCGTCCTCGGCGCGAAGGGCTTGCGCGACACCCTGCGCAGCCTGCCTCGCAGCAACCGCGACTGGGTCTGGTACTGAACGCCCGGAAGGAACGCCGCGCCATGACGACCACTTCCACGCCAGCCGCCGGCCATGCCGCGCAGTCGAACTACTACCGGCCCAGCCGCACGATGCGCGCGCTGCGCTTCGGCCTGACCACCTCGCAGCGACTCTGGCCCGCACTCGGCGTGCGCGCCGCGTATCGCCTGTTCGGCACGCCGCTGCCGCCCAAGTGGCTCTATCGCGGGCAGGGCCCCGGCGCGGAATGGCGCCGCGAGGGCTGGGCCTTCGAGGACGCGGGCGTCGGCATCTACCACCTGGCAGCGCAGGATTCGGGTGCGGAGTCGGCGCCCGTGGTGCTGCTGGTGCACGGCTGGGGCGGGCACGTGGGGCAGATGCTGCCGCTCGCGCAGGCCGTGGCTGCGGCAGGGCTGCGGCCCGTGCTGCTCGAGCTGCCGGCGCATGGCCGCAGCGCGGGCATGATGAGCAACTCGCCGCAGTTCGCACGCGCCATCGCCTACGTGGCAGCCCGGCTCGCGGCCGATGGCCACGCGTTGCGCGCCGCCGTCGCGCATTCGCTGGGCGCCAACGGGCTCGCTCTTGCGGCGGCGCGCGGCCTTCCGGCGCAGCGCCTCGTGCTACTGGCGCCGCCTGCTTCGCCGCGCGAATACACGCGCTACTTCGCGCACACCTTCGGCCTCAGCGAAGCCACGCGGGGGGCGATGCAGCGACTGTTCGAATCGCGTGAAGGGGTCCTGATGGCGCAGCTGGAGCCGGCCGCCGTGGGCCCGCGCATCGTGCAGCCGACGCTGATCGTGCACGACCGAGACGACCGCGTGAACCGCTTCGCCGATGCCGAGGCCTACCGCGATGCGATCCGCGGCGCGCAGCTGGCGGCCACGCAGGGGCTCGGGCACCGCCGCATCCTCCAGGCGCCGGAGGTGCTCGAGCAGGTGCTGCGCTTTCTTGTGGACCCCGTGCGCTGAGGTCCGCGAAACCCGTCAGCGCGCCGGCGCCGGGTCGGGCAGCTCGATCTTGATGTCGAGCACTTCGAGGTTGTCCTGGGTTTCCAGGTGCACCTTGATGTCGTCGGCGTTGATCGACACGTACTTGGAAATCACCGCCACCAGCTCGCGCTGGAGTTCGGGCAGATAGTCGGGGCGCTTCTTGCCGCTGAGGCTGGAGCGCTCGTGCGCGAGGATGATCTGCAGGCGCTCTTTCGCGACGCTTGCAGTCTTCTTCTTCTCGCCAAGCAGGAACGAGAGAAACGACATGCCTACTTGCCTCCGAAGATCCGCTTGAAGAAGCTGGGCTTCTCGGCGTCGACGAAGCGCATCGGCTTGTCCTCTCCGAGGAAGCGCGCCACCACGTCGCTGTAGGCCTGCGCCACGTCGGTTTCCTTGTCGTGGATCGCGGGCACGCCCTGGTTCGAGGCATGCAGCACGCTTTCCGACTCGGGGATCACGCCGATGAGCTTGATGCGCAGGATGTCCTGGATGTCTTCCAGCGAGAGCATCTGTCCGCCCGCCACCCGGTTCGGGTTGTAGCGGGTGATCAGCAGGTGCTCCTTGATCGGGTCGCCGCCTTCCTTGGCGCGCTTGGTCTTGCTGCTGAGCATGCCCAGGATGCGGTCCGAGTCGCGCACCGAGGAGACTTCGGGGTTGGTGACGATCAGTGCCTCGTCGGCGAAGTGCATGGCCATCATGGCACCGGTCTCGATGCCCGCAGGCGAGTCGCAGACGATGTAGTCGAACTCCATCGCGGCGAGGTCGGTCAGCACCTTCTCGACGCCCTCCTGCGTGAGCGCTTCCTTGTCACGCGTCTGCGAGGCGGCCAGCACGAACAGGTTGTCGCACTGCTTGTCCTTGATGAGTGCCTGGCTCAGGTTGGCTTCGCCCTGGATGACGTTGATCAGGTCATACACCACGCGGCGTTCGCAGCCCATGATCAGGTCGAGGTTGCGCAGGCCCACGTCGAAGTCGATCACCGCCGTTTTCTTGCCCGCGAGCGCGAGGCCCGACGCGAAGCTGGCGCTCGTCGTCGTCTTGCCGACGCCGCCCTTGCCCGAAGTCACCACCACAATTTTGGCCATGGCCATTCCTTCTTGTTTCGATTCAGTTGTTGGTTATGCGAGATGCGGCCGCCGCCGGGCCGCCCCAAGGCGAGCCGCGCCTCCCCCTCGGGGGTGGCGAATGACACGCAGCGAAGCGGAGTGCAAAGCCGGGGGGCGCATCAGATTGCGTCGATCGCGATTTTCTTGCCATCGAGGCGCACCTGGGCCGGCTTGCCCAGCACCGTGCCGGGCAGCGGCACCTCGTTGGTGCGGTAGATGCCCGCAATGGCCACCAGCTGCGCTTCCATGCAGGTCGAGAAGATCCGCGCCTCGGTGTTGCCGCGCGCGCCGGCAATGGCCTTGCCGCGCAGCGGTGCGTACACATGCACGTTGCCGTCTGCGATGACTTCGGCGCCGAAGCTCACCACCGCGGTCACCACCACGTCGCCGCCACGGGCGTAGACCTGCTGGCCCGAACGCAGCGGCTTGTCGATCAGCAGCGTGCCGTTGGCCGGCACCGGCACTTCGCGCACGATCTGCGGGGCTTCCGATGCGGGCGCCTCGGCCGGCGGCGCCGGGGCACGGGGCGCGGGGGCCGCGGGCATGGCCGCCACCGAGAGGCCTGCGGCGCGCGCCGCGGCGTTCTGCGCGGCGTTGCCGCCGCGCACTGCGATGGGTTGGGTCTGGTGGCGCGCCAGCAGGCCGCGCAGGGCGGCGAAGTCGAGTTCGCCCTCGCCTTGCTCTTCCTGCAGCAGCGAGAGATCGATCACCACCGGCTCCTGCTCGAAGAAGTCGGGCGAATCGGCCAGCTGGGCGTCGAGCGCCTCGGCCAGCACGTCCAGGTCGGACGTCTTGAGGATCACTGCGATCAGCGGCAGCGTGGCGCTCTTGAATTCGAAAACCGCCTTGGTGCGCGCGGCGGAGACATCGGCCATTGGGAAAACGTCGGTGCGAAAAGCGTTGGAGTCTAACGGGCGCGGGCCAAACCCCAATGAACAGGCCCTGCTTCGGGCCCCCGGGAGAACACTTCTTTCACGAGGTTGCACTTTTCCGGGGTGCCTAGCGTCAGTTCTTCGAGCGCCCCAGCAGCGCGTAAAGAAGGATCGCGCCGAAGGTCGCGGTGCCGATGCCACCGAGCGCGAAGTCGCCGAACTTCAGCGTGAAGTCGCCGGTGCCGATGATCAGCGTGATGGCCGCGACGATCAGGTTCCTGTTCTGCGAGAAGTCGACCTTGTTGTCGACCCAGATCTTGGCGCCCGCGATCGCGATCAGGCCGAACACCACGATGCTCACGCCGCCCATCACCGGCAGCGGAATCGCCTGGATCAGCGCACCGAACTTCGGGCTGAAGCCCAGCACCAGCGCGATGAGCGCCGCCACCACGAACACCGCCGTCGAGTAGATGCGCGTGGCCGCCATCACGCCGATGTTCTCGGCGTAGGTCGTCACGCCCGTGCCGCCGGCCGCGCCGCTCACCACCGTGGCGATGCCGTCGCCGATGAAGGCGCGGCCCATGTACGGGTCGAGGTTGCGGCCCGTCATGGCCGTCACCGCCTTCAGGTGACCGAGGTTCTCCGCCACCAGGATGATCGCCACGGGGGCGATCAGCAGCATCGCGTTGGCCGTGAACACCGGCGCCGTGAAGGTCGGCAGGCCGAACCAGGCCGCATTGGCGATGCCGCTCAGGTCGACCGGCTTGCCCATGCCCAGGATGTTGGTCAGCATCGCATAGACGATGGTGGCCAGGACCAGCCCGACCAGGATCAGCAGGCGCTGCAGCATGCCGCGCGTGAACACCGCCACCAGCCCCACGCAAAGGAAGGTCACGGCCTGCATCCACGAGTCGAAGTTGCTGGCCGCCATGTTCTTGATCGGCACGCTCGCGAGGTTGAGCCCGATCACCGCCACCACGGCGCCCGTGACCACCGGCGGCATGACGCGCTCGATCCAGCCGGTGCCGATGGCCTGCACCAGCGCCCCGATCAGGATGTACACCACCCCGCAGGCCACGATGCCGCCCAGCGCCACCGCGATGTTGGGGTTGGGCCCCTTGCCCGCATAGCCGCTGGCCGCGATCACCACGCCGATGAAGGCGAAGCTCGAGCCCAGGTAGCTCGGCACCTTGCCGCCGGTGACGAAGTAGAAGATCAGCGTGCCGATGCCGCTCATCAGGATCGCGATGTTGGGGTTGAAGCCCATCAGGATCGGCGCCAGCACCGTGGCGCCGAACATCGCGATGACGTGCTGTACGCCCATGGCGCCGGTCTGCAGCCAGGGCAGGCGCTCGTCGGGCGCGATGACCGCGCCGTTGGCCAGCGCGGACGCGGGCCTTTCAGTCCACTTGAACATTGCTTTCATCTCCTCTTGTTGGTGGGGCGTGATTGTGGTCGATGAACCCCGGCCTGAACACCGCCGCAAGAGAAGAACGAAAGAGCGGCGCTCAGCGCGCCTGCAGCACCGCCATGGTGATGCGCGACACGCAGGTCAGCTCGCCCGCCTCGTTCGTCAGCTCGATCTGCCAGACCTGCGTGCTGCGGCCGCGGTGCACCGGCCGCGCCGTGCCGATGACCCAGCCGCTGGTGACGGAGCGGATGTGGTTGGCATTGATGTCCAGGCCCACGGCGCGGTCGCCCTCGGGCGCCGAGTAGTGCGCGCCGCAGGAGCCCAGCGTCTCGGCCAGCACCACCGACACGCCGCCGTGCAGGATGCCGTAGGGCTGGCGGGTGCGCTCGTCCACCGGACAGCGGGCGCGGATGAAGTCGTCGCCCACCTCCAGGAATTCCATGCCCAGCGCGGAGACGGCGGTGCCGACGTGGTTGCGGGTCAGCTCCTCGACGGAGACTTCTTTTTTCCAGATACGCATTCGGTACTTCCTTCTTGCCTGTAAAAGGGGACTCAAAACTATAGCGATGGCGACTGACAAACCGAGTCGCCTTTGCGTGCTAGCTTGCACCGATGAAGCACCCCGTCCGCCGCTGGCTCCTGGGCATCGCAGCAGCGCTGCTGCTGGGCGTGGGCGCGCTGGTGTGGGTGGTGAGCATGCGCCTGCCCTCCGACGAAGAGGTGGCCGCGAAGATCGCCGAAGGCTTCGAGAAGCGCTTCGGCGTTGCCCTGAAGGTCGGCGGGGCCCACTGGTCGCTGCTGCCGGTGCCCGTGCTGGCGCTGTCCGAGATCGCCACCGACCAGCCGCGTCCCATCACCCTGCGCCGCCTGACCCTGCGGCTGAAGCTCGCGCCGCTGCTGCAGCGCATCGTTGCCGTTGACGATCTCGAGATCGAAAGCCTGGTGCTGCCGCGCGCCTCGGTGCGGGCGTTCCGGGGCAAGGGCCCCAAGCCGCAGGAGGACAGCGGCAATCTGGTGGCGCTGCCCGCGCCGTGGACGCTGGCACCCGTGCCGCTGGCACAGCTGCGCTGGCGCGACGTGGTCTGGATCGACCGGCGCGATATTGCGCTGGCCTACGACGGCGACATCCGCTTCGACCCCGGCTGGCGCCCGCGCCAGGCCCGGCTCGAACGGGCCGGCGCCACGACACTCACGCGGCTTCGGCTGAACCGCCTGGACGGGCAGGACCGCTGGCGCACCCGCATCGAGGTGGGCGGCGGCACGTGGAACGGCGTCGCCCGCCTCGAGACGCCGCCCGGCGGCAAATTGCGGGTGTCGGCCGAGCTGGAGCCGCGCCAGGTCGACATCGAAAGCCTGGTGCAGGCCTTTGGCCGCCGCACTTCGGTGGCGGGCAAGGTCTCGGGCCACACCACGCTCAGGACCGAGGCCGGCGATGCCGAGGAACTGGGCGCGCTGATCCGCGGCCTGCACACCCGCACCACCTTCTCGGTGCAGCCCGCCATGCTCACGCGGCTGGACGTGGCCAAGGCCGTCACCACCGCCGGCATCAGCCGCGGAGGCACCACCGCGCTGGACGAACTCACCGGCACGCTCGACACCCAGGGCACCGAAGACGGCGTGGTAATGCAGTACAGCAACCTCAAGGCCCGTTCCGGGGTGCTCACCGCGAGCGGCAACCTGAAGCTGTTCAACCGCAGGCTCGACGGCGAGATCGCGGTGGACCTCGTCGACGGCGTGGTCGGCGTCCCGCTCAAGGTGAGCGGCACCATGAGCGACCCCGAGCTGTCGTTGACCGGCGCTGCGCTCACCGGCGCGGCCATCGGCAGCGCGGTGCTGCCGGGCGTGGGCACGGCGATCGGAGCCCGGATGGGGCAGCAGGTGGAGAAGCTGTTCGGCGGCGGGAGCGAGCCGAAGAAGAAGGCCGCGCCCAGGCGCTGAAGCCAGGCGCTCAGTGCCCGAACTCGCCGTGGCGGCCGGCGCCTCTTGCGAAGCGCGCGGCGCCGGCTTCGCCCTCGGCGAAGACCATCGGCACGCCCAGCGCGCCTTCGCGGCGCAGCGCTTCGGCCAGCGGCAGGTCCCATTGTTCGTAGGCGCTGCGGCGGTCGGCCAGCATGCATCGCTGCGGGAACGCAGCGAGCTGGCGGGCCAGTTCCTGCGCGGCGGCCAGCGCGCCGCCCGGTGGCGTGACGCGGTTGACGAGGCCCATCGCCAGCGCTTCGGCCGCGCCCACCGCACGGCCCGAAAGAATCATGTCGAGCGCGCGGCCCATGCCCACGATGCGCGGCAGCCGCACCGTGCCGCCGTCGATCAGCGGCACGCCCCAACGGCGGCAGAACACCCCGAACACCGCGTCCTCGTCGGCCACGCGCAGGTCGGCCAGCAGCGCGAGTTCGAGGCCGCCCGCCACCGCGTGGCCGTTCACCGCCGCGATCAGCGGCTTCGACAGCGCCATGCGCGTCGGCCCCATCGGGCCGCTGCCGCCGCCTTGGGGATCGAGCTCGTTGCGGCGGGCCGGGTCGCCCACGGCCGAGAGATCGGCACCCGCGCAGAAATTGCCGCCCGCACCGGTCAGCACCGCGACGCGCAGCGCGTCGTCGGCCTCGAAACGCTCGAAGGCTTCGCGCAGCTCGGCGGCCATGGAACCGTCGACGGCGTTGCGCTTGTTCGCGCGGTTCAGCGTGATCGTGCACACCGTGTCTTCGATGTCGTATGTGACGTGCTGCATGGCCATGTCTCCAACGGTCGGGATTCGGGGTTCAGCCCGGGCGCACCACCTGCGCGTCGCCGGACGCATGCAGCCGCGCCACGTCGGTCGCGCGGCGCGTCAGCACGGCGCGCTGGTTGATGTAGCCCTTGTCGGTGATCTCGCCCGCGTCGAGGCTCGGGGGCTCGGCCAGCACCAATGCGCAGGCCGGGCATTGCGAGGAGCCCGCGCCTTCGTCGCGCAGCGCGCGCAGCATGCCAGCGATGCGTTCGCGCAGGGCATCGGGCGCGAGCGCAGCGCCTTGCGGGCTGGGAAACACCAGCATGCCGATCTCGTCGCGGTCGTGGCCGGTGAGCACCACGTCCTGCGCATGCGGCGCGAGCAGCGACACCAGCTTGACGCGCAGCGTGCCCACCGACACCCAGGTGCCGCTCGAGAGCTTGAAGTCTTCCGCCACGCGGCCGTTGAAGATCACGCCCTGCGCGGGCTGCGCCGGGTTCGCGAGGAAGCCGGCGTCGCCGATGCGGTAGTAGCCCTCTTCGTCGAAGGCCTGCGCCGTCTCGCGCAGTGCATCGCGATAGCCCGGAAACACCGAGACGCCCTTCACGCGCATCTCCAGCTTCTCGCCGTTGGGCACGAACTTCAGCTCCAGCCCGGGCAGCGGCGCGCCGATGCAGCCGGCGCCGTCGAGCTTCCAGTGTGCGGAGGTGATGGCGGGCGAGGTCTCGGTCGCGCCCCACGAGGTGGTGAGCCACAGCGGCCGGGTAGGGCGTACGCGCGCAGCCACCGCTTCGAGCCGCTGCCAGGTGGAAGGCGCGAGCGCCGCCGCCGCGTAGAAGGCCAGCCGCAGGCGCGAGAACACCTCGGCGGCCAGCGCGTCGTCGGCTTCGAGAAAGGGCAGCAGCATGTCGAAGCCACGCGGCACGTTGAACAGCAGCGTGGGCTTCACCTCGCGCAGGTTGCGCACCGTCTTCTCGATCAGGCCCGGCGCGGGCCGGCCCTCGTCGATGTAGAGCGCGCCGCCGTGGCACAGCACCATGTTCAGGTTGTGGTTTGCGCCGAAGGTATGGCTCCAGGGCAGCCAGTCGACCAGCACCGGTGCTTCCCGCGTGAGGAAGCGCCAGGTCTGCGCCATCATCTGCTGGTTGGCGCAGAGCATGCGGTGCGTGTTGATGACGATCTTGGGCTTGCCGGTGGAGCCTGAGGTCAGCAGGTACTTGGCGTGCGTGTCGGGCAGCACGTCGGCGAAGGCCTGCATGACGGCGGGCGTTTCCTTCGCCGCGAGCAGCCGCTCGAACGCCATCGCACCGGGATGCGCCTCGGCGTTGCGGCTGAACACGGTGACCGCCTCGACGCCGCAGCCGGCGAGCGAGCCGCCGTACACCTTCGCATCCGATGCGTAGATCAGCCCCGGCTTCAGCGCCTGCAGCATGCCGTGCAGCCGCGACGGGTCTTTCGCCATGCGCGAGTAGGCGCTCGACAGCGAGCACGCGGTGCGGCCGATGTGCATGGCGGCCAGCATCAGCACCGCGTGGTCGATGGCGTTGTCCGACAGGATCACGACCGGCTGGCCCTGAGGCAGGTTCATGTCGAGCAGCGCCTGGGCGACGGCGCCCACGGCGTGACGCAATGCGCGGTAGTCGAGCTTGCGCCAGCCTTCGCCTGTTTCGTCGCGCTCGGCGAAGGCCAGTGCGTCGGGTGTCTCATGCGCCCAGCGCTCGATCCATTCGCCGATGCAGCGCGCATAGGGCTTCAGCGCCATTGGCGAACGCAGCGCGAAGGAGCCATCGTCGAAGTCGATGCGCACGGTGCGGGGCGGGGCGATCAGGTTTTCGTCTTGGAGGAAGTCGGTCATTTCAATCGAGTCTGCCGGTGTTGCTCTTGGCGCGAATCAGGTCTAACAGCAGGGTGTCGCGGGCGGCTTCGAGGTCGGCCGTGTGTCGAGTGCCCAACTCCTCGGACACGCCTTGCACCACCTTCTGCCTGAGCTCGGCCGTCATCGACGGCGCACCCAAGTCTTTCCACCAGTCCTCGATCGGCCCGCCCAAATGCGCGAGCAGGTGCTCGATGCCGCCCGCGCCGCCCGACAGATGCAGGTTCATGAACGGCCCCATCACCGCCCAGCGCAGGCCGGGGCCGTGGGCGATGGCCGTGTCGATATCGGCCACGCTCGCCACGCCTTCGTTGACCAGGTGGAACGCCTCGCGCCACAGTGCGGCCTGCAGCCGATTCGCGATGTGGCCTTTCACCTCGCGCTTCACGTGGATCGGCCGCTTGCCGATGGCCGCGTAGAAGGCCATCGTGCGTTCGATGACCTCGGCCGAAGTCTGCTCGCCGCCGATGACCTCGACGAGGGGAATCAGATGCGGCGGGTTGAACGGATGCCCCAGCACCACGCGCTGCGGGTGCGCGCAGCCCGACTGCACGCCGCTGATCGCCAGGCCCGATGAGCTCGATGCGAGGATCGTCTCCGCTGGCGCAGCCGCATCCATGCGTCGGAACAGGTCGATCTTGAAATCCATGCGCTCGGGGCCGTTCTCCTGCACGAAGTCGGCCACGGACACCGCGTCTTCCAGGCTGTCGTGGAAGCGCAGGCGGTCCGCCGACGCGCCCTCGGCCAGCCCGAAGCGCTGCAGCGTCGGCCAGTGCTGCGCCACCGCTTCGCGCAGCCGTTCTTCCGCGCCGGGCGAAGGATCGATCGCGTTCACGTCGAGCCCGTGCGCCAGGAAGTACGCAGCCCAGCTCGCACCGATCACGCCGGTGCCGACCACCGCCACCCGCTTCACGTCCGGGGCAGTGCGGGAAATGTTCATCTGCGTGTCTCCGTTCATTGTTGTCGTGTCACTCAGCCCAGCGCGAACTCGGGCCGCGGACCGCCCGTGCGCGGCAGGCCCATGATCTGCCGCGCCTCGGCCGGCGTCGCCACTTCCATGTCGAGCTCGCGGATCACCCGCACGATGCGCTCGGTGAGCTGCACGTTGGTGGCCAGCTCGCCCTGGCGGAAGTAGAGGTTGTCTTCCAGCCCCACGCGCGCATGGCCGCCCAGCAGCAGCGCCGCGACGTTGGCTTCGAGCTGCGACATGCCGATGCCGCTCACGCCGAAGATCGCCCCCTTGGGCAGCGTGTCGACCATCATCTGCAGGTTGCGCGGCGAGTAGGGCATCGCGTTCTGGAAGTTGCGGTGCACGTTCATCACGAGGTTGATGAAGTAGGGCTCGTCGTCGTGGCCTTCGCCGATCAGCGTGGTCGTGTCCTGCAGGATGTGCGTGGGGCTGAACACCTCCCACTCGGGCTTGATGCCGCGCGCCTTCATGCCGGCGGCCAGTTCGCGCCCGCGCGTGATGGGCGTGTCCATCAGGATCTGCTTGCCCTCGAAGCTCAGGTTGAGCGTGGTGGCGTCGAGCGTGCACATCTCGGCGCCGGCGTCCATGCCCTTGATGCGTTCTTCCCACGCGATCTCCCAGCGCTCGCCGGCCAGCGGTTTCACCATGTCGCCGTGCACGCCACCGCCGGTGGAGTTGTTGAGCACGATGTCGCTGCCGAGCGCGCGGATGCGGCTGTTGATGTCACGGTACACCTCGGCGTTGCAGGTGGCGCCGTCGTCGGGGCGGCGCGCGTGGATGGCCACCACGCTCGCGCCGGCGTTCCAGCAGCGCAGCACGTCGGCGGCGATCTCGGCGGGCTGTGTGGGCAGGTGGGGGTTCTGCGACTTGTGCGCCATGCCGCCGGTGGGGGCGATGGTCACGATCACTTTGCGCTTCGACATGGTCGGTGGCTCCTGGTGTCTTTCATGGGGGGCGCGCTATTATTTTTGGCTGCGCGGGCACACTCAGTCATCGCGACGACATTTGGGCTCAGGGTTTACGCACCCGCGCCTTCAGGAGCTTTCATTCCATGCCCACGACGAAGCCGGCCCCCCAGGCGGCATCGCTGACGATTCCGCAATTGCTGCAAGGCTCGGCCTGGTTCCCGCTGCTCGATGTGGCGGCGGGCGAGCGCGTGCTCGACGAGATGCGCGAGGTCGAGGTGGCGGCCGGCGCCGCGCTGTGCCGGCGCGGCGACACGCCGGTGCACTGGTACGGCACGCTCGAAGGGCTGCTCAAGTGGTCGATCACCTCGAGCGACGGGCGCTCGGTGACCTTCGGCGGCCTGTCGGTGGGCAGCTGGTTCGGCGAAGGCACGCTGCTGCGCGCGCTGCCGCGTTCGGCCGACATCATCGCGCTGCGGCCGAGCAGGGTGGCGCAGCTGCCGCTGGAAACCTTCGAGTGGCTGCACCGCACGCAGCGCGGCTTCGATCACTTCCTGCTGCAGCAGATCAACGAGCGGCTGCACTGGTTCATGGGCAACTATGCGGCGCACCGGCTGCTCGACACCGACAGCCAGGTGGCGCGCGCGCTGGCGGGGCTGTTCCACCCGTGGCTGCATCCGGGCAGCGAACCGCACCTGCAGACTTCGCAGGAGGAGATTGCGAATCTCTCGGGCGTGTCGCGTCAGCGGTGCAATGCGGCGTTGAACCGGTTGAAGGAAGCGGGGTTCCTGCGGATCGAGTACGGGGGGATCACCGTGATCGATCTTGAAGGGCTGCGGCGGTTCATCGAGTAGCGCCGGCTCCCCCGCCTTCACACGCCCAGCAAGTCCTCCAGCGCCTGCGGCTCGGCGAGCAGATCCGCCGAGGCCCCATGCCGCACGATCTGCCCCTTCTCCATCACCACCGCGAGGTCGGTGTGCGCCAGCACCTTGCGGTAGTCGCGGTCGACGATCAGCGTCGCGATGCCGGTCGCGCGGATCTCGCTGATCACGCGCCAGATCTCGGCCACGATCAGCGGTGCGAGGCCTTCGGTGGCCTCGTCGAGGATCAGCAGGCGCGGATTGGTCATCAGCGCGCGGCCGATCGACAGCATCTGCTGCTCGCCGCCCGACAGCTGCTGGCCGCCGTGCGACAGCCGCTCCGACAGGCGCGGAAAGGTGGCCATCACACGGTCGAAGGTCCAGTTGCGCCGGCCGTCGATGCCCCCGCGCTCGCTCATCACGAGGTTCTCGCGCACCGACAGATTGGGGAAGATGCCGCGCCCTTCGGGCACGTAGCCGATGCCCAGGCGCGCCATCTTCTCGGGCGGCAGGCCGGTGACGGTGCGGCCGTCGACCTGCACTTCGCCCGAGGCGGGTCGCACGTAGCCCATCATCGTGCGGATCAGCGTGGTCTTGCCCATGCCGTTGCGCCCGAGCAGGCCCACCGAAGTGGCCGTGGGAATGCCGGCGTGCACGCCGCGCAGGATGTGGCTGTTGCCGTAGTAGGTGTTGAGGTCGCGAACGATGAGCATCAGTGGTCTCCCGCCGGGCCGCCCCAAGGGAGGCCAGCGCCTCCTCGGGGGGCAGCGAATACACGAAGTGACGAGCGTGGGGGCATCAGTGTTCCTCGCCCAGATACGCGGTGCGAACCTCGGGGTTCTCGCGGATCTCCTGCGGGTTGCCGGTGGCGATGACCGTGCCGTTCACCATCACGGTGATGCGGTCGGCAATGCGGAACACCGCGTCCATGTCGTGCTCCACCAGCAGGATCGCGTGCGTGGCCTTCAGCCGCGCGAGCAGCGTGAGCATGCGGTCGGTTTCTTCGGCGCCCATGCCGGCGAGCGGCTCGTCGAGCAGCAGCACGCGCGGGTTGGTGGCCAGGCACATCGCCACTTCGAGCTGGCGCTGCGCGCCGTGGCTCATGGTGCCGGCGATGCGGTGCGCTTCGTGGGCGAGGCCGGCGGCTTCGAGCGCGGCGTCGGCCGTGGCGTTGCTGGTGGCGCAGTCCTGCGACGGCTGCCAGAAGGCCCAGGGCCTGGGCGTGGCGGCCTGCGCGGCGAGCCGGCAGTTCTCGTGCACGCTGAACTCCGGGAAGATGGTCGTGCGCTGGTAGCTGCGGCCCACGCCGTCGCGCGCGCGCTTCGACTGGGCGCGGCCGGTGATGTCCACGCCGTCGAGAGCGATGCGGCCTTCGGAGGCTTCGAGCTCTCCGGAAAGCATGTTGATCAGCGTCGACTTGCCGGCGCCGTTGGTGCCGATCACCGCGTGGACCTCGCCGACGTGCAGGTCGAGCGTGACGGCGTTGACGGCGGTGAGGCCGCCGAAGCGGCGGGTGAGCTTTTCGACGGACAGCAGTGCGTTCATGGTGTTGCTCCTTCCCCCTCTGGGGGAAGGTTGGGATGGGGGCAGGCAGAGCGCGCGATGGAGG